>JANLQV010000450.1:0-1968 GCA_031368025.1 Sphingomonadales bacterium
GCAGTGTTTCGAGCGCCGCCGCATCAAGGCGGTGAAGGATCAGGACTTGTGCGCGGCTGAGCAGTGCAGGGTTCAGTTCAAAGCTGGGATTCTCGGTGGTTGCGCCAACCAGCGTGATCGTTCCGTCTTCGACAAAGGGCAGAAATCCATCCTGCTGAGACCGGTTGAAGCGGTGGATCTCGTCCACGAACAACAGCGTTCGCTGCCCGGTCCGGCCGTGATCGCGCGCCGCTGCGAAGAGTTTCTTGAGGTCTGCAACACCCGAAAATACGGCCGAAATGGATTCAAAGCGCAACCCCACCGCGTCGGCCAGAAGACGCGCCAATGTGGTCTTGCCGGTGCCCGGTGGCCCCCAGAGAATCACTGAGGCGAGCTTGCCCGCCGCCACCATCCGTCCGATTGCGCCATCGGGTCCGGTCAAATGATCCTGACCGACGATTTCGGCGAGGGATAGCGGACGAAGGCGCTCCGCCAACGGGGCGTCTGCGGCTGGCGCGGCATTTGTCGCGGTGTGAGCTTCGGGAAAAAGGTCGGCCATTGCTCTTCCTATACGGATTGTCAGCACAATGTGGAGCCGGGGTTGACAAAAACCTTCTAAGATATATCTTATAACTATTCAGAATATCCAAAAGGAGAAAATTTTATGTTCTATGCAAAAGCAATGCGCGGCTGCGGGCCGCGCGAAATGTTCGCAATCTGGGGCCATGCGCGCCACGGCTTTGGTGGTCGACACGGTCATGGCGAACGCGGCGGGCGTCGCCGGGTTTTCGATTCAGGTGAGTTAAGACTCGTCCTTCTGAAGCTGATTGAGGAAGCACCGCGCCACGGATACGATCTGATCCGCGAGATCGAGGAGCGCAGCAATGGCGCCTATGCACCAAGCCCGGGCGTGGTTTATCCGACCCTGACCCTGCTCCGTGATATGGATCTGATCGACGAGGAAAAGGCAGAAGGTTCGCGCAAGCGCTTCGCAATCACCGCTGCCGGCAAGGTGCACCTCACCGAAAAGACCGAAGAGGTTGAGACTGCGTTTGCCAAGCTCGCCGAGATGGGCGCGCAACGGGAAAAAACCGATGGTGCGCCGATCCGCCGCGCGATGGGCAATCTGCGGCAAGTGCTCCAGCATCGTCTGACGCGCGACGATGTCACGACCGAAACGCTGCACGAGGTTGCGGCTCTGCTCGACGAAGTCGCGCAGAAGATCGAGAGGCTCTGACCTGCACGATCCCTCGACGGCTGAACAGATGCAGGATGTCCTTGTGCGACACCTTGGCCGCTTCGCCTTTCGTGAAGCGCCTTTGCCCTTTATCTGGGCCGACGCCTGATCAGCCGGTCGAGCGCTGTCTCAACACCCGCAAATAGGTGTCGAGCAGCGCTTGATTGACCCGATCCCAGCTGTAGCGATCCGTCGCCCGTTCGCCCGCCATTCCGGCGGCTTCGCGGGCGGCGGTGTCCTCACAGTAGTTCTGCAGGGCATCGGCAAAGGCCGAGGCTGCGCCGGGCCGGATCAGGCGGCCCGACACCCCGTCCTGGACGATGCTCTGGCTTCCCGTTGCGATCGCAGCCACCACCGGAAGCCGGCATGCCATCGCTTCGAGCGTGACATTGCCGAAGGCTTCGGTGACGGACGGATTGAACAGCATGTCCATCGACGCAACCGCGCGGCCCAACTCATCGCCTTGTTTGAAGCCTGCAAATACAGCGTTGGGTAACCGGCCATCAAACCAACCCTGTGCAGGGCCTTCGCCGATCACCAGCACTTTGTGCCGAACGCCGCGTTTGGTGAGTTCGTCGATGGAATCGGAAAAGACATCAAGACCCTTTTCCATCACCAATCGGCCAAGAAAGCCAATCACGACATCCTTGTCGTCAATGCCAAGGCTACGCCGCCAGGCAAGGTCGCGCTGGCCGGGGTTGAAGCGATCCCGGTCAATGCCGCGCGTCCAGATACCAATATCATAGCTCATC
>JANLQV010000369.1:0-5580 GCA_031368025.1 Sphingomonadales bacterium
CTGGCCTGATGGCATCGGTCCACCCGACCCGTGGTCTCGACCACGGCGTGTTCGTGCCGCTGAAGCTCGTTTTCCCGGATGCCGACATCCCCCTGATCGAAATGTCGGTCGAAAAGCATCTCGATCCCGCCCTCCATTTGAGAGCGGGGCGCGCGCTGGCGCCGTTGCGGGAAGAAGGTGTCTTGATCATCGGCTCTGGGATGAGCTTCCACAACATGCGCGGTTATGGCGATCCAAGCGCGACAGCGCCTTCACAAGAGTTTGACCAATGGCTCACCCAAGCCGTCGCACAGCCCGGCGATCCGCGCGCAGAATCGCTAAAATCCTGGGCAACTGCGCCGAGTGGTCGCTTCGCGCATCCGGAAGCGGAACACCTGCTTCCGCTCATGGTCGCCGCCGGCGCTTCCGAGGCTGCTGGCAAGCACATCTATAGCGAACTGGTGATGGAGACAGCAATCTCCGCCTTCTGCTTCGAGTGACAATTCCGCGTCACTGAGAAAGGCGCTTTTCAATGGCCAAAATCAAACGCGCCGCAGCTCAGATATGAAGAGGTGATTATGTCATGAAAGATCCCGTCTGTGGCATGAAGGTCGATCCCGCTCAATCTTCGCACCACACTAATCACGCGGGCAAGGCATTCCACTTTTGCAGCGCGGGCTGCAAAGCAAAATTCATTGCTGACCCTGCCCGCTATTTGAAGAATGGACCGCGCCCTGTCGCGGCTGGCGCCGATACTGTTATGTGGACATGTCCGATGCATCCGCAGATCCGGCAAGCAGGTTCGGGGGTTTGCCCAATTTGCGGCATGGCGTTGGAACCAGAAGCGCCGTCGCTTGATGATGCCGCAAACCCGGAACTGGTTGATTTTACCCGACGACTTTGGGTGGCAGGCGTGCTGAGCATCCCTTTGCTGCTACTCTCGATGGGTGCAGAGATGTTCGGTCTGCACCTTGTCAGCCCTGCCGCATCGCCCTGGATTCAGCTCGCGCTCACCGCGCCGATAGTTCTGTGGGCCGGGCGACCATTTTTTGAGCGAGGTTGGGCTTCTTTTTTCACCGGCCATCTCAACATGTTCACGTTGATCGCCATCGGGGTCGGCGCGGCATTTGCCTATAGCCTTGTTGCCACGGTCGCACCCGGGCTGTTCCCGCCATCATTTGGCGGTCATGCCGGGATGGTGCCGGTCTATTATGAAGCCGCAGGCGTGGTTGTTACGCTGGTGCTGCTCGGCCAGGTGCTCGAATTGCGCGCCCGCGCCGAAACGGGGCGTGCCATCCGTGCGCTGATGGATCTGGCTCCAAAGATCGCGCACAGGATTGCCGCTGATGGCAGCGAACGCGAAGTCTCGCTTGATCAAATTGTCATTGGAGACCGGTTCCGCGTCCGCCCCGGGGAAGCCTTTGCGATTGACGGCGTGGTCATCGAGGGGCGTTCTTCGGTCGACGAATCGATGCTGACGGGCGAAGCTGCCCCTGTGCTCAAAGACATAGGCTCAACAGTGACCGGCGCCACTGTTAACGGCACGGGCAGCCTGATTGTCGAGGCGCGCGCCGTAGGCAATGATACGACGCTTGCGCGCATTGTACGCATGGTCACCGAGGCGCAGCGGAGCCGCGCGCCGATCCAGGCAGTTGCGGACCGGATATCAGGCTGGTTCGTCCCTGCCGTCGTCGGCATCGCGGCGTTGACGTTTCTGGTTTGGGGCCTTGTCGGGCCGGAGCCGCGCTTTGGCCATGCTTTGCTTAATGCCATTGCGGTTCTCATCATTGCCTGCCCGTGTGCACTAGGCCTCGCCACACCCATGTCGATCATGGTCGCAGCGGGACGGGGCGCTCAGGCGGGCGTACTCATCAAAAATGCCGAAGCGCTGCAAGCCTTTGAGAAGGTCGATACGCTGGTCATCGACAAGACGGGAACCCTGACTGAGGGCAAACCAAAGCTGATTGCCGTCGAACCGCAATCACCCTTCGCCGCCGATGACCTGCTGGCGCTGGTTGCGGCCGTCGAGGCGCAGTCCGAACACCCCTTGGCGCAAGCGATTGTTTCCGGAGCTGCGGAACGCGGCTTGAAGCTTGGTTCGGTAACTGGGTTTGAGTCTCAAACCGGTATGGGCGTCACGGCCCAAGTGGGAAAGCAGGAAGTCGTGATTGGCAATGATGCGCAGATGCGTCGCATATCTGTTGACCCCACGCCTCTTTCAAAAAGTGCAGAAAAGTATCGCAGCGACGGTGCTGGTGTCATGCTCATCGCACTTGACGGCAAGCTGGCCGGATTGATAGCAGTCGCAGATCCGGTGCGGCGCGGCGCTGGCGACGCCATTGCCGCACTGCGTGCGCAAGGCTTGCGTGTTATCATGCTGACCGGTGACAATGTCACGACCGCCAATGCTGTCGCGACAGCCGTTGGTGGCTTGGATGACGTGCGGGCAGGGCTCTTGCCGCAAGACAAAGCGCGGATCATTGGTGAATTGAAAACAAGTGGGGCCAAGGTCGCGATGGCGGGGGACGGAATCAACGATGCGCCGGCCCTTGCCGCCGCCGATGTCGGCTTGGCAATGGGCACCGGAACTGATGTCGCCATTGAAAGCGCAGGCATGACGCTCACCAAGGGCGATCTCTCCGCCATCGTCCGCGCACGAAATCTATCACGCGCGACGATGCGCAATATCCGGCAGAACCTGTTTTTCTCGTTCGTCTTCAATGGCATCGGAGTCCCGGTGGCGGCGGGCATACTCTATCCAGTCTCAGGCATTTTGATGTCACCGATGTTTGCCGGGGCCGCCATGGCGCTGTCATCGCTCACGGTGGTGCTGAATGCGCTGCGGCTTAATCGCATAACATTGTAAGCGCGGCGCAATCCCGTTGCGTGTTGGTTCGGATACTGACGCACGTCCTGATGGACTGACCCGAGCGGAGCGAAGGGCAGGTTAGCTCAGCCAAAGAAACGACGTTCAACGCCGCTACGCCAAGTTTTTGCCAACCGTTACAAAATTGGTCTTTTAGGCCAGACCAGCAAGTTTGATGATTGTCTCGATCACCAGCTTGGTGTCCGCAATATCATGGACGGCAATCGTCGCGACTCCGGCATCACGCACGGGGGCATCATTGCCTCCGGGATAGAGTGCATCACCGATGAAAAGCATTTCGGACAGGCCAAAGCCGCTGATCGCAGACAGCTTGTTGATCCCGTATGCCTTGTCGATCCCGGGCTTGGTGATGTCGACCGAGGTCGAACCACCGATGCGGACGGCAAAGTCTGGCAGCCGCACGTCGAGCAATGCCTTTAATCTATTCCGCTTTTGAATATCGGGATCCCAGCTTGCTTTGACATCCGGATGTGCATCCTGGCCTAGACCGGAAAAGGTGATCTGGCTTCCGCGATCTTCAATCTGTTCGCCCCAGATGATTTCGTCGGCAAAGCCGGCCTCAGCGGCAGCGTGGGTGAGTGCGTTCATCACGCGTTTGCGCTCGTCGATCGAGAAATTGTCCGCATAAATTTGCGACCAGACTCCGTCAAAGCGGTAGAATTTCGTCCCTGAAGTCGGGAGCAGGAAGAGTTTATTATAATTGCCAAGCGGCGGCAGCATTCCAAGTAACTGGCGCTCAAACTGAGGCCAGTCACCACCTGAAATGACGGCAACGGCGCACAGCTTGAGCAACTCAGCGAACAGATTAGCCATTTCAGTATCAATGGCCTGTTTGCTTGTCGCCAGTGTTCCATCGAGATCGAAGACAACCAATTTTTTCATTGGGATACGCGGCCCTGGCAGAACTGAGGTTTGATCATCGGCAACGCGCGTCATGTCGGCCGATGGCTCGTCCGGCCAGTGCACCACCACTGGCGCCAAGAATTGTTCCCAATGTCTTTGAATCGCCGGGTGCGATGATGTTGCCAAGCACGCCGCCAGCAATTGCGCCGATGATGAGGCCGGTCGTGCCGTCGTTGCGGCGGCAATAATAGCGACCATCAGTCCCACGGTAGACGCGGTCACGATTGCTGAGACGGCGCTCCCGGTATCGCGGATCGTCGCGGTAATAGAGCCGCGCGTCATAGCCGCCATTGGCAGGGTCAGGGCGGTTATAATCATATTGGCGATAGGCATAGCCCGGACCGGCATCGCCATAGCTCGCGCACCCGCCAAGCAACGCTGAAGCCGCTATCGCGGCGGAAACGATCATTCGCATTGTCTCATCCTCATTATTTGGTCGAGATTCAAAACGCGCGAAATGCAAAAAGGTTCCAGGGCCCGCACTGGCACTCGCTGCGCGCCCGAAGGGGTCCGTTCGGGAACATATCGGTCAACGCATGGTTATAGCGCTGAAACCCCAAAAATTCAAAAGGATGCGACGTTGCGCGATAGTGTTCTGATCCTACGCGATGACGAAGCGCATCACCGCGATATCAATCACGGCTATGCATCCAAATTGGCGGGCGAGCCTGTCAATCCCGTGCCTGTCGCAGTGTATCCAAAGCATGCCACTGACGTTCGCTTGAAAGCATGAAGCGTCCAATCTTGCCAATGCTGCTCAGTGCCGCGGCTCTAACGGGGTGTGCGGGGCATTCCTTCCCGCTCTCCAATCGCTTCGTATTTCCTGCTGAAGCGAGCGATACAGCAGAGGTTTTTGCCGACACCAATGGCACGCTATACCCCGCTGGCTGGCAATCATATTTCCACCCACGGGTCAGCAAAAAGCGGCCCGGTGAGGGACGGTGGCTTGCGGGAAGCCTGCTAGCGCAATCGGCCTTCAGTCTGAAATTTTGTAATCTGATAGAGGGTGACGAGGCCCGGCAGTTGGACGAAATCAAAAGTTTTGCCGGGCGCCACAAGCGAATTTTCATCCTCGTTCACGGCTATAATGCGTCGGTCGAGGAAACCAATATCCCGTTCTCCGCCATTGAGGCAGAGCTTGATCTGAAACCCGGTGATGGCATCATCCGTTTTTACTGGGACGGGCTCATCGGCAAAGGCGCGGGCGCGATCAAAATCTGGTTCAAGGCTGCGAATGCCAGCCAGATTGTCGGGTCACGTGCCCTGCGCGATGTTCTCTCTCAAATTGAAGGCCGTGACGTCTATATTATCGCTCACAGTCGCGGGGCTTCGGTTGTAATGAGTGCGCTTGGTAACCCAGTTTATGATTCAGGATTTCTTGCAAAAGCCAAGCGCGTGGCGAGAAGATGGGGCAAGCCATACCGTGCGATGCTCTCGCCCAAGCCGCTGGCGGATCATGCCAACACCTTTCATGTTTTGTTGCTCGCACCCGCCATCGACCGCATAGATTTCTGTGACGTCACCCAGCAGCCGGTGAATTCCAAGGGCTTTGTCTGCACCAAGTTCCGACCGCTTGGGAACCAGGTGAAGAGCTTCGACTATACCGTAAACCCAAGCGATCCGGTGCTCGGAAAATTTGTGTTCTCATCGCAGGCCTTTATCCCAACAGGGTTGGGCTATCAGGCCAATATCGGGCGCGAGCTTAAAGCCGAAAGCTACCCGATGTTCCGCGAATATATATTTGAAAAGCCTGAAGGGTTCCACGCCTTCAAGGACTATGCCGCGCATCCGGTCTTCCTCCAGATGTTGAG
>JANLQV010000393.1:0-5023 GCA_031368025.1 Sphingomonadales bacterium
GCAAGCCTGTTCCGCGATACTGTTGACACGGCGGCGCGGCCTTCAGCCAGGGTCATCGCCGGGATGGCCGTGATCGCCGCCCTGATCGCCGCGATTGCGATTGCCACGGCGGACGAGCCCTGGTTCGCTACGATGTTCATCGGCGCGGTCCTGGCCCTGCTTGCCTTACTGGCTGGATTGGGATGGTTGATCCGCAAGATCGCTGCGAGCCTGCCACGTCCGCGGGCGCCGCTGGCCCGCCTTGCGCTCGCCAATCTCCACCGCCCTGGCGCGCAGACCGGGCGATTGGTGGTTGCGCTCGGGTTGGGACTGACGCTGTTCGCCACCCTCGCCGTGATCCAGACCAGCCTCAACAACGCGGTTGAACGCACCATTCCCAAACGGGCACCGAGCTTTTTTGCGCTCGATATTCCCAAGGATGAAGAGGGTCGCTTTCGCAAGGCGGTTGCTGGCGCAGCGCCAATGGCCGAGGTGATCACGGTTCCCACCTTGCGCGGGCCGATCGTGGCGCTGAACAACATGCGCGTTTCGGCAATGAAAGACATCCCTGAAGAAGCATGGTTCCTGCGCGGAGACCGAGGGCTGACGTTCGCCCGCGATCTACCAGAGGGCAGCCGGATCACGGCGGGCAAATGGTGGCCCGCCAATTATTCAGGCCCGCCGCTTGTGTCGATTGACCAACGCGCAGCAACTGCAACCGGATTGAAGATCGGGGACAGGCTGACCATTTCAGTACTGGGTGTGGAAGTCGAAGCGAGGATTGCGTCGTTCCGCGAAATCAACTGGGATACGCTGGGCTTCAACTTCGTACTCGTCTTCTCGCCCGGCACGCTCGACGCAGCGCCATACACGCTGGCCGCAACTGTTGGCGCCGCAGCAAGGGCAGAGCCCGCAATCAGTCGCGCCGTTTCGCAAGGCTTTCCGGCTGTCTCCATGATCCGCGTCAAGGATGTGGTGACGCAGGTCGGCGACTTGATGCGTCAGCTTGGCTCAGCGGTCGCGATTGCGGCCTCGGTTGCGGTGTTGGCGGGGATTGCGGTGCTGATGGGAGCGGTGGCGGCCGCCCGCCGTTCGCGCAGCTACGATGCTGTCCTGCTCAAGTTGCTGGGGGCAACGCGGGCACAAGTGCTTGGCGTGCAAGCCATCGAATATGCCGCACTCGCGCTGATCCTGTCAGCGGTGGCGCTGGCCGTTGGTGGCGCGGCTGGCTGGTATGTCGTGACCGCAATTTTCGAGCTGGACTGGGCGCCCGATTGGGGTGTGGTGTTGGGAACGGTCGCGCTTGGCGGATTTGGGACGCTGTTGCTTGGGCTATTGGGGGCATTGCCAGTATTGTCTGCGCGGCCCGCAGCGGCATTGCGTGAGCTTTAGCCCGGAACCGCCGTTGTAAGCTGGAGAGCGTGGAGCACACCGCCCATGCGCCCGCCAAGGGCTGCATAGACAAGCTGGTGCTGCTTGATGCGGGGAAGGCCGGCAAAGGCCGCGCTTGTCACTTTTGCGGCATAGTGATCGCCATCGCCCGCAAGATCGGTCATCTCGACGGCTGCATCGGGAAGTGCCGTGCGGATCATTGCCGCGATCTCATCGGCTGCCATAGGCATTGCGTTACATCGATTCCATAAGCTGGCGCCGCGCTTCGACCGTCAGATCGACCAACGCCTGACGGACTTCCTCATCCGTCGTTTCAACCTGGGCACCGGTCAGATCACCCATCACTTTGCGGATGACATCCTCATCGCCCACTTCTTCGAAATCGGCCTGAACGACGCTTTTGGCGTAGGAATCGGTCTCCTCCGGCGTGAGCCCCATTTTGACCGCAGCCCATTGCCCGACCAGTTTGTTACGTCGCGCCGTTACACGAAACGCCATTTCCTCTTCGCGGGCAAATTTGGCCTCATGGGCCTGTTCACGGCTATCGAAAGTGGTCATTGGTTGTCCCTCTGGTTTCTCGTCAATTTCACACCACAAGATAGGCATTGCTGCGCTGCGGTTCAATCGCCGATCTTGACGACCAGCTTGCCGATGGCTCCGCGCGCACCCATTTTTGCGATGGCATCCCCGCCGCGTTCGAAGGGGAAAACTTCGGTGACGCGTGGCGCGATCCTGCCCTCTTTCCAGAGCCGGAAGAGCCGCGTGATATTATCGCGATTGGCCTCGGGATCGCGCTGGGCGAAAGCCCCCCAGAAAACGCCGCACACATCGCAGCTTTTGAGTAGCGTCAGGTTAAGCGGCAGGCGCGGGATCCCGGCTGGAAATCCGACCACCAGATAACGCCCTTCCCATGCGATCGAGCGCAGCGCGGGTTCGCAATAATCGCCTCCCACCGCATCATAAATGACATCAGCGCCTTGTGGGCCAAGCACGGCCTTGAACGCTTCAGCCAGCGCCTTGGACTGATCCTTGTCGAACGGAGCGTGGCCGTAAAGAATGGTTTCGTCCGCGCCCGCCGACCTGGCTGCCGCAGCTTTTTCTTCGGTTGAGACTGCGGCCACGACCCTCGCCCCAAAGGCCTTGCCAAGTTCGACCGCTGCCATGCCGACGCCGCCCGCTGCGCCCAGGACGAAAAGGGTCTCGCCTTCTTTCAACCTGCCGCGATCGAGCAGGGCATGAATGGTGGTGCCATAGGTCAGCAGCAGCGATGCGCCTTCTTCGAAGCTGCGCTCGGGCGGAAGTGCAAATGCCTGTCCTTCGCCCAGCACGATCTTTTCGACCATCCCGCCTGAGCCAGTCGTGGAGAGGACACGATCGCCTATCTTCCATGCGGTCACGCCTTCGCCAACCGCTTCGACCACACCGGCAATCTCGCTGCCCGGCGCAAAGGGACGTTGCGGCTTGAACTGATATTTATCCTCGATGATCAGCACATCCGGAAAGTTGACCGAACAGGCCTTGACCGCGACGAGGATCTGGCCCGGACCAGCGACCGGATCGGCAATTTCTTCGAGTACCAGGGTCTCCGGACCACCAACAGCCTTGGACAATAATGCTTTCATGCGGATGCAGCTCCCTCCAGCCATGGCCAGGCGACCGAGGCTCGTTTCTCATAGTTCGATATCTTGTCGCCCATTGCCATGGTCAGGCCGATTTCATCAAGCCCGTTGGCGAGGCAGGTTTTGCGGAATGGATCGATTTCGAACGCGAAACGGTCCTGAAAGGGTGTCGTGACGGTCTGGCTGTCGAGATCGACATGAATGGGGTCAGTCTTTGCAACTTCCATTAAGCGGTCGATCGCCTCCTGCGGCAAAACGACTGTCAGGATGCCGTTCTTGAAGGCGTTGCTGGAAAAAATATCCGAAAAGCTGGGCGCGATAACAGCCTTGATCCCCATATCACCAAGTGCCCACGCCGCATGTTCGCGGCTGGAACCGCAGCCGAAATTGTCCCCCGCGATCAGGATCGGTGCGCCGGCATAATCGGGACTGTCGAAAATATTGTCCGGATTGGCACGGATGGATTCAAACGCCCCACGCCCCAATCCGATGCGACTGATGGTTTTCAGCCATTCGGCAGGAATAATCACGTCCGTGTCGATATTCTTGAGGCCAAAGGGGTAAGCCTTGCCTTCGATGTGTGTAACAGGCGTCATTGGGCCTGGCCCATCAATTCGCGCACATCGGTAAGCTTTCCGGTCACTGCTGCCGCAGCGGCCATCGCGGGTGAAACGAGGTGCGTACGCGCACCCGGTCCCTGCCGTCCGACAAAGTTGCGGTTGGAGGTTGAGGCGGATCGCTCTCCGGGCGGCACCTTGTCCGGGTTCATGCCCAGGCATGCCGAACATCCGGGTTCGCGCCATTCGAGGCCGGCATCGGTGAAGATGCGGTCAAGCCCTTCGGCCTCAGCCTGCTCCTTCACCAGACCGGAGCCTGGCACGACGATCGCCCATTTGACGCCCGATGCCTTTTTCCGCCCCTTCAGAACGGCAGCGGCGGCGCGAAGATCCTCGATCCGGCTGTTGGTGCAACTCCCGATGAAGATGTTCTCGACGGCGACATCCTGCATCCGTGTTCCCGCGGTCAATCCCATATAGTCGAGCGATTTTTGCGCAGCGGCCTGTTTGGACGGATCGGCAAAGCTCATCGGATCGGGCACCGAGCCTGTGATTGGCACGACATCTTCGGGCGACGTCCCCCAGGTCACGTTCGGAGCGATCTCGGCAGCGTCGATCACCACGACCTTGTCATAGGTCGCGCCGGAATCGGTGACCACAGTGCGCCAATAGTCCACCGCGGCGTCCCATTGATCGCCGCTGGGCGCCATCGGACGCCCCTTGAGATAGGCGAAGGTCACATCGTCGGGCGCAATCAACCCCGCGCGCGCGCCGCCCTCAATCGACATGTTGGATACGGTCAGCCGCCCTTCGACCGAAAGCGAACGGATCGCAGCCCCGGTATACTCGATGACATGGCCATTGCCCCCTGCAGCGCCGATACGCCCGATGATTTCCAGCACGAGATCCTTGGCCGTCACGCCGGGGCCGAGTTGGCCTTCCACGCGTACTTCCATCGTCTTCGATTGCGCGAGCAACAGGGTCTGGGTGGCCAGGACATGTTCGACTTCGGACGTCCCGATGCCGAACGCCAATGCGCCCAATCCGCCATGGCAGGCGGTATGGCTATCGCCGCAAACGATCGTCGTTCCGGGGAGCGAGAAGCCCTGTTCGGGGCCGACGACATGGACAATGCCCTGCTCGCGCGCGGTCGCACCAATATAGCGTATGCCGAAATTCGGGGCATTTTTTTCGAGCGCCGCCAGTTGCTGAGCGCTTTCGACATCGGCAATGGGCAGCCGGTTGCCCTTGCCGTCGGTCCGCGCCGTGGTGGGAAGATTGTGGTCGGGAACGGCCAGCGTCAGGTCGGGGCGCCGCACCGAGCGGCCAGCGACCCGAAGGCCTTCAAACGCCTGCGGGCTTGTCACTTCGTGAACGAGATGCCGGTCAATGAAGATCAGGCAGGTGCCATCGTCGCGCCGGTCGATAACGTGCGCATCCCAGATCTTTTCATATAATGTGCGGGGTCGTGAAGCC
>JANLQV010000404.1:0-3146 GCA_031368025.1 Sphingomonadales bacterium
GCTTTCGGCCCCGGCCTATGCCGACAAGCATACCCGGATTGCAAGCGGACGATACCGGCGAAACTAACTATTCGTCTTGGAAGGTCCGGAAATATCCCAGGCGGCCATGAACAGCGCGGCGACCACTGGCCCGAGGATGAAGCCGTTGATCCCCAATATTCCGATCCCGCCCAGTGTGGAAATCAATACGACATAGTCGGGCATCTTGGTATCCTTGCCAACCAGGACCGGGCGCAGGATATTATCGACCATGCCGATGACGAAGAAGCCGCAAAAAACCAGCACGAGCCCTTGCCAGATCGAGCCGGTCACGAGCAGATAGATCGCCACCGGCACCCAAACCAACCCAGTCCCGATGGCTGGCAGCAGTGAGAAAAATCCCATCATCACGCCGCCAAGGAGCGCGGCATGGATGCCAAGTGCCCAGAAAATGAGGCCGCCGATCAGTCCTTGCAGGACGGCGACGACAATACTGCCCTTGATCGTGGCGCGGATGACAGTGGTGAACTTTTTGAAAAGAGCAGATTTCTGTTCGGGCAGCATCGGCACCTTTTCCCCGATTTTCCGCGACAGCGCTGGCCCGTCGCGGAGCAGGAAGAAAGTCATATAAAGCATGATGCCCATGCTCACGACAAAGTTGAACGCACTCTGGCCGACATTGAGCGCTCCGGTCGCAAGCGTGCGGACGATGTTTGCAATGCCTTCGGAAAGGCGCTGGCTGATTTCTTCCATATCGTGATAGCCGAAACGACCGAGCAGCCGGTCTGCCCAGCGCGGCAACCCTTTTTGAAGGTCGGCAAAATTCTGACCGACATCGATCTGCTTGGACTGGATACGGCCATACAACGCGACCAGTTCCTCAACGAGCGACGTCCCGATCAGGATCGCCGGGACGATAACGAGCGCGATGATGATGATCAGCGTGGCCAGCGCCGCCATATTGGGCCAGCGCGGCAGAATGCGGACGATCCGCCTGTTGAGCGGTTCAAAGACAATGGCGGCCACCACGGCCCACAGGATCGCACCGTAAAAAGGCGAAACAACCCAGGCAAAGGCAAGCGATACGAGGATAACAAACGTCAGGAAGGCGCGATTGTCGAAACCAGTCATGCTCTTGTCCCGATAACGTCGGCGCAGCTTTGCACGACGGGTGACAGCACGTCCACCCAGTGCGCAACGCCTGCTGGATCACCGATCAAATCCTGCCGCATCTCGATCCCCAGATAAGCGATGCCATTGGCCTCCGCATGTCGGTTCATCGTCGCGTTGAGGAGCTTTCCGGAATAGGGAAGCTGGTCTCCCACGATAACGCCTGCCGCCGCCAGCGCCGGGATGGCGATCCGGGCAGCACGATCATCTTCATTGTAGAGGATACCGATTTCCCAAGGCCGGGCCTCATCAGGCTGCGTCTGCAATTGCGGCGTGAAACTGTGGAGCGAAACCAGCAGCCGGGGCCGATTTTCGGCAATCACGCGCGCAATCTCCGCATGATAGGGCAGCCAGAACCGATCTATCCGCGCCAAGCGCTGTTCGTGCGAAATTGCATTGCCCGGAAGGACGTGCCCGTCGCTTGCAGTCGGGATGATGTGCGGCGCATCCTCCTCGCGATTGAAATCGATCACCAATCGCGAGATGCCCCCCAAAAGGACCGGAATGCCGATCCGCCGGTTCAGCCCCTCAGCAAGTTCGGCAACGCCGATGTCGAGCGCGATATGGGTATCCAGCAGATCTTTCGCGATACCCAGATCAATATCTGGCGGCACATGGTTGGAGGCATGATCGCCAATCAGAAGCATCCCCGCTACCCAGTCGCCCGATATGCTGTGCCATGCCTCGCTCATAATCTTCTGTTGCCCGCCTTCGTTCGCAATGTCACCTAGACAACAGCCGGGAGAGAGTCGCAAATGTTCGAAATCAATCGCCGCCAGATCATTGCCGCATTGGCTCTGACTTCGACCACACAAGCCCTTGGCAGACCAAAAAAGCTGCCGCCGCCGACCGTTGGGCCACTTGAGACGATCACCGAGAAACTGTTGGCGCGCTTCCCTGAGTCCGCCGTCTATAACGGCACCCCCGGCGCACTCGATGGGGGGCCGCTGGCCCGCACGCTTGACGATTATTCGCCAGCCGGTGAGGCTGCTAACCGCGCCGAACTCCAAGCCGCACGTGATTTGCTCGCGCGCATCCGCGTTGCCGCTGACAGCGACCTCGCAAAGTATTTGCCGCTGGTCAGCGCGATCCTCGAGAACGGGACGCGCAGCGCAAGTATCCCGTACGGCAAGATCAACCCGTTCAATTTTTCCGGTCATGTGCCCTATGTCGCCTCCCAGCTGACCGGGCCGCATGTGGACGGTGTCAACTGGATGATGGAGCAGCAATCGCTTGCCAGTGTCCGCGCGGTCGATGCGTGGATCACCAAGCTCGATGGCTTTGGGGTGGGCATCAACGGCGTCATCGCGAAGATTCGGGCGGATGCGGCGACCGGATGCAAGCCACCCCGCGCGCTCATCGAGAAAACCATCCCGATCCTCGATAGCTTTCTTGGGGGCAAGGCGGCGCATCATCCGATGATCAATGCGTTCGAGGCGCGGATCAAGGCCGCGGGGCTTTCGATGCGGATTCGGCAGACGGCAACGCGCCGGGCGATCACGGCGATGCAGCGGCGGGCGCGCCCCGCGCTTGAAAGTCTGCGGCAGGAACTCATCGGCCTGTTGCCCGAGGCGAAGACCACTGCGGGTGTCTGGGACTTGCCTGACGGCGAGGCCTTCTATGCGGCCAATGTCAGGACGTTGGGCGATACGTCGCTGGCGCCCGATGAAATCCACAAGATCGGCCTTGACGAAGTTGCGCGGGTTTCTGCCGAAATGAATACGCTTCTGGGCAGCCAGGGCATGACACAGGGTAGCATCGGGGCACGGATGCTGGCGCTGGCGAAGGATCCCGCCAACCAGTTCGCCAACAGCGATGCGGGCCGCGAAGCGCTGCTCACTTACGTCCGCGAGAAGGTGAAGGGCGCCGAAGCCCGCTATCCCGAACTGCTGCCCACGACGATGATTCCGCGCCAGTCGCTGCTGGTGAAGCGGGTGCCTGTGGCGACGCAGGCATCGGCTCCCGGCGGCTATTATGATGGCCCTTCGCTCGATGGG
>JANLQV010000441.1:0-17958 GCA_031368025.1 Sphingomonadales bacterium
AAGATCGCCCTCCTGCTCGGTTCGCAGCCACACGCTTGAGCCCCTTGGCGAATATCGGACCGCGTTGGAAACAAGATTGACCATGATCTGGAGCACACGCCGGAACTCGCCCTGCGCATCAAGCGTCTCGTCGCTGGGCGGAAGATCGATGCGAACCCCACGATCAGCCGCACGCACGCCAAGCAAGCCAGCGGCCCGCCGGGCAATGTCCACCAGGTCAACATTTTCCGGCTCGATCCGGAAGCCGGGGCTTTCAACGGCCTGAAGGTCGACCAGATCGTCTACAAGCCCCAACAAGTGGCGTCCGGCAGCCGAAATGTCGCTGGCATAATCGACATAATCGTGACGCAAGGGGCCATCTCCTTGCCCGCTGATCGAATCGGCACTCGTGATAATCCGGCCAAGCGGCGTCCGCAGTGCCGTATCGAGCCTTTGGGCAAAGCCATCATCGACGGGAATTCGGAGCGTTCCGCTGGCTCTGATGGGCGCAAAGGCGCGCTCTATCAGGCGGTATCCCCCCGAAAATCCGGCAAAATCTCCAGATGGCGCAAACCGCAACTCACCGTGTAACCAGAGTCGCGCACTGGGCAGATTCCGCAATTCGACCAGTTGCGTGGTAAAACCCTGCCGTGCGGCGATGGCTGCCAGCAGTGGCAAATCACCCTGATCGTCCTCGAGGAGCCGGAAAAATCGGGTCAAAGGCTGGCCCAACGCAGCAGCGGCTGCGACGCCCGAAAGTGTGACAAGTTCGGGAGCGATATCCGTGAGACGCATTTGGGCATCGCATGCCCACTCGCCATCGCTTTCCAGTTGCGCGAAGCTGCGGGCGCGATCGAAACTGAGTCGGGTATCCGGGGTGGGCGACGGCCGCTCGTTCCATCCGGCAATCACAAGCTCAATCCGGTCACCGACGGGCTGCGCACGCACCCAGAGATCGAGATCGCGCGCACCATCTGCGGCAACAACGCCGCGCGAAACCAAAATGCCCAGCGTCCTTGCCAATCGCGCGAGCGCGGCGATCTGCGGGACAGCGAGAATGCCGCCCTCTTCCCCCCCCGCACCGAGCTGGAGGGCAAGCAGGCGCGGATCAGCAGCGACCAACCGGCCCTGCCGGTCGACCGTGCCATTGACGATCAGCGTTTCATCCGCCGTCACCGGAGGATGCAAGCCGAAAGATGGGCGCGCACTGCCATTATGCGGGTCTAGCCCCATCATGGTTAAAAGGTGCTAAATCAGGTTATGCGCCGCACCAGCCAGAATTGGGTGAAAACGGCGTGAGCAACCGCAATCATCAGGCCGAGCACTGGTTGGCCAATCAGGCAGGCCATCAGCATCTCCAGGGCGATCAGATCGGCATCGGCGTACCAAGCCTCGCCTACGCTCGATTGCGGCTGGAGCAGAAGCGCGATCCCCGCCCAAAATGCCAGGACGAGCGGCCCCCAACCGAGGCCCGACACATCCAGTGACCAACCCGTAAATACCAGAAGTGTGACCACAACCGGCAGTCTTGCTTTGGCGATCCATCGCAGGATCCTATCCGGTCGCGCTCCAATATCTGCCATGATCTTGGCCGCCGCCGCCGGAAATCCTGTCAGGAGAAATAAGCCAAAACCTGTTGCAATCCAGCCAATTGCCGCCGCAAGCATCGCCATACCCAGCAGACCCAAAGGCAGGATCGCCATAAGATCGGGAGGGACGTCACGGCTGAGAAGCTGGGGGAGCAGGCGTTGGACAACGGGCCCGACAATCTGCGATTGCCAAAATCCATCGTCGCCGCCGCCGTTCCCCATTGCAAGTGCATGAGCGACAGACTGAGCGTCACGTTCGTCCTGGATGAGGGCCAGTCCGTTACCCTTATACGGCAATCTTGCTGCCCCGGCCTGAAGCGCAGCGCGCAGCAATGTCGGGCCGAGGGTCCAGTCTCCCAGCATTGCAGCTGTTTCACGCAGCAGCTTGCCATCGAGCAGCGCCAGCCCCCCCCAACGATCCAACGCATCGATCCGTTCGAAATGGCTTGTTTGCGGGGTATCCGAGAGAGTCAGAAGCGTGGGCGCGAGCTTACCTGCAAGCGCTTCCACAATCGACCGGCTTGCGACCACACCGCCCGCGATGACCAGCAATTGCTCGTCGGGATGGATCCGATCGGCAACCTCACCAGCGTCGCGCGCGATATCGACTTCGATGCCATCGGCACGAAGTCGATCGAAGGCGGCGACCAGGAGAGCGGGAATACGATCGACCAGCACAACGATATGTCCCGCGCCGCATGCCCGGGCAATACGTGCCTGATATTCAATCAGTGTCTGTCCGGCGACAGGCAAAAGGGTACGCGCTGGCGAGCCAGCGATGGACCCGTCATCGTCGGTCAAAATCAATCCTGCCAACGGCAAAGAAATATGCTCCGTCTCAATCCCTGAAGCACGGCGATAGGGCGTTCGGGAGGCTTTGAATAGCCGCGAAGACTAGTCGGCCAGCATCTCGATCGCTTGGCGGACCCGGCGTAACGCAACAGGATCGCCCGGCGCGGAATCGAGTGTCAGATCCGCCGCCTCGATCAGGGGAATGGCGCCAAAACTGGCCGCAAGCCCCTTCAGGCGATGCGCCGCCATAATCCAGTTTGCATCGCAGCGGGAACGCGAAAGCAGGTCAGCATAATGGCATGCCCCGTCAATCAGCGCGGAACGCAATTCGCGCACCAGGGACGGATCGTCTCCTACCGCCGCAGCGAGAGAAGCATCGAGAGCACCAATTTCATAAGCCATTCTCAATGCTTAAACTGTCATGCTTAACGACTCGTTGCAGAAATATTTAGCATATCGGAGAATTCATGTTACAAAACGGGACATGACTGGGGGAAATTCTGTTGTCGGGCTTTGGCGCGACCGGGAGCTGGCTTCCGAACGGATCGAAGATCCGAACGAAGCCCTGATCGAAAATGAATCGCAATTTGCGGCAACAGAGTGGGACGAAGACGCTCCCTCGCCCGGATTATGGCGAAGGCGTTTTGCCCTGTCTGGCGCGCTCCTCCTCGCAACACTGTGGCTTGGGTCACTGGGTTAGGATCGGTTCACCGCGCTTTCGGGTCGTTTCCCGACGCTGGGTGACGGGCTTGACTTCATTGCCCTGGCAAGCGCTCCACTGGCTCTTATTGCGGTCGTCTGGCTTATCGCGGTGCGCTCCGGCAAGGCTGAGCAGCGTCGTTTCCAGCGAACTTCGGATGCTATCCAGGTTGAGGTCCACAGGCTGGAGGCGTTGTTGAGCCATGTCGCCGCACGCCTTGATGCCAGTCGGGCGGCGTTGGCCGAACAAGGTGATATGCTTTTGGGCATGGGTGATCATGCTGCAAGCCGTTTGAGCGGTATCTCCCGGGCGATGGAAGGCGAAATCCAGACTGTTTCGCGGCACACCCAGGCCTTGACCGGTTCGGCCGCTGCGGCACGGGGCGATCTCGCTGTGCTGCTTGCCAACCTGCCCAAGGCCGATGTCCAGACACGGCAAATGGTGGCATCCTTGAGGGAAGCAGGGCTCGTCGCGCATGAACGGGCTGGTGCACTCGATACGCAACTCTCACTACTGGCCGCGCGCGGTCGCGAAGCCGATGAAATCGCTGGGAATGCCGCGCAGAAGCTCGCCGCCCACCTGGCACGAATGGAAGGCGTCAGCGAAGTCGCGGGAACGCGGCTCGAACAGGCCGCCGGACAGATGACTGGCGCGGTCGACAGTGCGCTTGAACGCGCGTCGCAAGCACTCGAAAGCGCACGCCAGGGTATGGAAGCACAAGGCGCCGCGATGATGGCTCTGGTCGAGCAAAGTCAGGTGGCGCTCGCACGAACCGGTGCTGAATCGACCAAGCAGCTTGGCCAAAGCGTCACGGCAATTGGTGAACAGGTTGACGCCATTTCGCGAAGTTTCGCAGCGCAGGACCAGATCGGGCAGTCACTCGTGACTCGGCTTCAGATCGATCTTGATTCGGTTGAACAGCGTTTTGTGTTGCTGGAAAGCGGCGGCCTCACCCGCACTGAGCGCCTGGGCACGGCCATCAAAGCGCTGAGCAATCATGCTGATGATCTCAAGACAGCATTGGCAGGCGGCGGGGATACGGCAAATACCCTGGTCGAACGTGTGGAATCGCTGATGACAGCGCTTGACGCGGCGACGCGCGAAATCGACGATACGTTGCCCAATGCCTATGCCCGGCTTGAGGCGAAGGCCAAAGAAAGCATGGCAGCTGTTTCAGCCGCTACGCCGATTGTGTCCCAATTGTCGGAAACCGCGATGGCGGCGCTTGACCGGCTTGCCGAAACCGACGCGATGTTGGCGCGGCAGCGCGAAGCAATGACATCGCTTTCGTCGATGAGCGAAGCCCAGCTCGCGGATAGCCGCAAGACAGCGGATGATCTCGCCAACAGCATTTCCGCCGCCATCGCCGACGCCGAGCGACTGACCCAGAGTGCTGCGCCCCAACTGGTCGAGGCACTCTTGCGGGTTCGTGAAACCGCGAGCCAGGCCAGCGAACACGCCAGGGCAGCGTTGGCCGAAGTCATTCCGCAATCCGCTCAGGCGCTTGGCGCGATGAGCAAGGATGCGCTCGCCGAAGCGCTGACCGCACAGGTTGAAACCCAGATGGTGGAAATCGCCAGCACCACCGAAAAGGCCGTTGGCGCAGCGCAAAAGGCCACGGATCGTCTGATGCGGCAGATGCTGACCATCTCCGAAACCAGCGCATCACTCGAAGCGCGGATCGTTGAGGCGAAGGAGCAGGTTGAGCAGAGCGATCAGGCCAGTTACGCACGGCGCGTGGCGCTGCTGATTGAATCGCTCAATTCAACCGCGATTGACGTCAACAAGATCCTTTCGAACGAAGTGACCGACACCGCCTGGGCATCCTATCTGCGCGGCGATCGCGGCATCTTCACCCGAAGGGCGGTCAAGCTGCTCAACTCGGGAGAAGTGCGTGAGATTGCCCGCCACTATGAGGAAGACTGCGAATTCCGCGAACAGGTGAACCGCTACATCCACGATTTTGAAGCCATGCTGCGCAATGTCCTTGCGACCCGCGACGGATCACCGCTGAGCGTGACTTTGCTCTCCTCCGATACCGGCAAGCTCTATGTGGCACTGGCGCAGGCGATCGAGCGGCTGCGGAGCTAATTACTCTGAAGGGTGGCTAATGGGTGGAAAGCGGACAGTCTGCTGTTGGGCGCATCGAATTGGAAGCAGCCATCAAAGACTATTCAGCGATCACAAGTCGATAGCCAGCATCATATTCGTTTTTGGGTTTGAGGTAGCCGTAAAGCCGATCCCATTCGCCCGATCGAATGTCATCTGAGAGCTTCTGCAATCCAATGTCCAAGTCCTCTATCGACCAGAACGATGAAATACCTGACCGAATGCGCGGGTCGAGATAGGCTTCTGGACGGCGCCAGTAAGCGTAAAGAAAGCCGTCGCTGCAATCGTGCGGCACAAGTAGCGTTTCGACTTGGACGGAGCCCAGCCAGCGCGGATAGTCGGCCATCTTTGGCATCTGAACATCGTCCAGTACCGACAACTGCGGAAAGTAATCGGTCAGCCAGGGGCGCACAGATGGGTCGAAGGTCAGCAGGACCACTCGCCCGCGCGTTATACGCCTAACCTCTCGCAAACCAGCTTCCTTGTCTGGCCAGTGGTGGATCGTCAGAATGGCCATGGCGGCGTCGAACGTATCGTCAGCAAAGGGAAGGTCGTCAGCTGTGGTCTGAATGACAGGTGCGGCGGATGATTTGCGCTTTTGGATCATTTCAATCGACGGCTCTATCGCTGTCACCTCCCGGCTCTCCGGCTCATATGATCCGGTGCCAGCCCCTACGTTGAGGACCGTGCGAGCAGTGCCAAGCGCCCGCTCGATCGCTGCTGCAATCCGATGGTCTGGCTTCCGAAGCTCGGCGTAATTCACCCCGATCGTGTCATAACGCGCTGTCATAGAACGCACTTAACAACGATGAACAAATGTCCGCAACTGGGCAAATCAGCCATCCTTGTGAACGAGCAAAATGGGGCCGAGAGCGGACATCACGGACATCGAACCCCGACTATCCCCGGAAAGGCGCGAAGTTGATTGTATCGACGGTGATCCAGCCCTTAACATAATTCACATAATAGAACCCGAACATCACGGTCGCCAGCGCGGTGGTGATGATCACAATCCGGCGTGGCTGGAAGTTGGCAGGTGCGCTTTCGGCCTGCCCCCGCACTTTTTCAGTCCCCAGCTCATCCGCTGTCTTCACGCCGAACGGCATGACAAGGAACGCAGCCATCACCCAGAACAACACATAGATAGCGATTGCCGACGTCCACCGCATGGCGATCAACCCACCTTCATCATCATGACTTCGACGATCGGCTTCTTGCCGGTCCATTCGGTCGCCACTCGCCGAACGCCGAGGCGCAGCGCCTCACGCAAGGCATCGTCGCTGGCCGCACCTTTTGCAACGGTGCGCTGGACCGCCTCCTCCGCCTCACGAACGAAATCGTTGCGATCCTCCTCAACCGGCACGCCCTGAAGCCGAATCTCGGGATTCGCGGCGAGTTTGCCAGCGCCGTTGAGGACCACCGCCACGGCGATCAAGCCTTGTTGCCCGATCCGGCGCCGTTCGCCAATCGTCCCGCCATCGGCCGGCAGGATCACGTCTCCGTCAAGCACCAGCCGCCCGGTGCGTTCGCGCCCGATAATCTTGGGCTTGCCCGGGGCCAGCCGGACGACATCGCCGTTGGACTGGACCAGTGCCGTCGGGACGCCGCAGGAAAGCCCGAAGCGTGCCTGCTCGGCCATGTGGCGGCGCTCGCCATGAACGGGCAGGAGCAGTTCGGGGCGGATCCAGTCATACATCGCCTTCAATTCGGGCCTTCCCGGATGCCCCGAGACATGCACATGCGCCTGTTTTTCGGTGACCATGATCACTTCCTTGCGGGCCAGCGCGTTCTGGATGCGGCCAATCGCGGTTTCATTGCCGGGAATCTGTTTCGAGGAAAATATGACCGTATCGCCAGCGTCGAGTTTTAGCTGGTGGCTATCACTTGCGATGCGCGCGAGCGCGGCGCGCACTTCGCCCTGCCCGCCAGTCGCGACGATCATCAGATCGCGCGGGGGCAACCGCATTGCCGCATCGAAATCCATCGGCTGCGGAAATTTCTTGAGCATGCCATTCGCTTGTGCCGCGCGGACAATCCGGTCAAGCGAGCGCCCGGCGACGCAAAGCTGGCGCCCGGTTTCCTTCGCGACCTGATGCAAGGTTTCAAGTCGCGCGGCATTCGAAGCGAAACTTGTGACAAGCACCCGGCCCTTTGCGGCCTTGACGCTTTCCATCAGGCCATCACGCACGCTGCCTTCGGTGCCGCTCTGGTCTGCATTGAAAGCGTTGGTTGAATCGCAGACCAGCGCGAAGACGCCTTCATCGCCGATTGCTTTAAGGTCGGTCGTGTTGACCGTCGGCCCAAGCACGGGCTGATCATCGAGTTTCCAATCGCCCGTATGGAAAATGCGCCCATAGGGCGTGTCGATCACAACGGCATTCATGTCCGGGATCGAGTGTGCCAGCGATATGTAGCGCAATTTGAACGGCCCGAGATCGAACGATCCGCCATTTGGGATCACTTTCAGCGTGACATCATCGGCGAGCCCTTCTTCTTCGAGCTTCCCGCGGATCAGCGTGCTGGTAAAAGGCGTAGCATAAAGCGGCACGCCGAGATCGGCCGCCAGATAGGGGATTGCCCCGATATGATCTTCATGTCCGTGGGTCAGCACGATGCCGAGCAAATCTTTCTTGCGGGCCTCTATGAATTCGAGATCGGGGAGCACCAGATCGCATCCGGCATAATCCGCCCCGCCAAAGGTCAGGCCGAGATCGACCATGATCCATTTGCCCTGACAGCCATAAAGATTGACGTTCATGCCAATCTCGTCAGACCCGCCAAGCGCGAGAAACAGCAATTCGTTACCGGGTGTCGTCACGCAGGGTGTTCCCATTCATCCAGGTCCGAAAAGTGCCGGACGCGCGAGCCTATTGGGCGCGCGCATGGAGCAGGGCAAGCCCCTTGAGCGTCAGATCCGGCTCGATCGCATCGAATAAATGGGCATGTTGCTGGAACAGCGTGGCCAACCCTCCTGTCGCCACCACCTTGGTCGGCCGGCCTATCTCCGCCTTCATCCGTGCGAGCAGCCCCTCGATCATCGCCACATAGCCCCAGTAGATGCCAATCAGCATCTGACTTTCGGTCGTGCGACCGATCACGCTCTCATCTTCGGGCAATTCGATGGCGATACGCGGCAGTTTCGCCGTCGCCGCAACGAGCGCGTCGAGAGACAGGTTGAGACCGGGGGCAATGATGCCGCCCTTATAAGCACCGTTGAAATCGACATGATCAAACGTTGTCGCGGTCCCGAAGCTGATCATGATCAGGTCGCCTTGATGCTCGTAGTGCGCCGCTATTGCGTTTACCGCCCGGTCTGCCCCGACAGAACCAGGCTCCTTCACATCAAGCGCGATGCCCCATTCGAGCGGAGAGCGTCCCGCAACCTGCGCCTCAACGCTGAAATATTTGTCAGACAAGAGCTGGAGATTATGCAGCGCGCGCGGAACAACGGTCGAGATAACCACCGCCGTCACGTCGCTCCGCTGATAGCCCTCGAGCTCCAGCAATTGTGTCAGCCAGACCGCATATTGGTCCGCGGTCCGCCGCGGGTCGGTGGCAACGCGCCAGCGCGTCTTGATCTCGATACCGTCGACCAGCGCGAATTTGACATTGGTGTTGCCGACATCAATCGCGAGCAGCATCCGGTGGTTCCCTTCAAATCAGAAATACGTCGCCCGCATGAATGACACGAAGCGAACGGTCCGCCAAGCGAAGACGCAACGCGCCATCCGCTTCAAGCCCGTCGAATAACCCTTCCTGTGACGTCCCATCTCCCAGGTTGGCCGTGAGCGCGGTGCCGACCGGATGCGCGGCATTGAGCCAGGCTTGACGGACGATATTCAGCCCAACACCGCGCCAGCGCCCCAGCCAGTGCGCAAAGGCCTTGGCCAGATCTTCGCAGAAATAGTGGGGATCCGGGGCTTCGCCGCCCAGCGCTGCGAGGCTCGTCACCGCACGGTCGAGCCCAACGGGATGAAAACCAAGATTGACGCCAATGCCAATCACAACTGCATCGCCCGCACGTTCGAGCAGGATTCCAGCCAGCTTGGCTTCGTTGACCAATATATCATTTGGCCATTTGATCGTGACTGACAGATTGTCGGGTGCATAAGCAATAACGACTTCGTGAAGCGCGACCGCTGCCATGAGCGCCAGGGTCGGAGCAGGCGGGTCTTGCGGTTGCAGGCGCACGAGCGTGCTGGCGTAGAGATTTCCAATCGGAGAATGCCAGCCCCGGCCCATCCGCCCTCGCCCGTCCGTCTGTGTATCCGCGCGAAGCCAGCTTCCCTCTGGCTCACCCGCGACGGCGAGGGCCAGCATATCAGCGTTGGTTGAAGCCGTATCCTCAACCATTTTTATCATGGCGATTAAAAAAGGGCTTTGGCGGCTGCGGCGGAGGCGGTGCCGAGAACGGGGATCAAGCCATAGCCAAGCACGATAAGCGTTGCGGAGGCCGCAATCAGGCCCTTTTCGAGGATCGATTCGCCCTTGGCATAGGACGCGCCGGGATCATCAAAATACATCGTCTTGATGATCTTGAGATAGTAGAAAGCGCCGATCACCGACGCCGCAATACCGATCGCTGCCAGAGGAAACAGACCAGCCTTGACCGCCGCTTCGAAGACCAGGAATTTTGCCCAGAAGCCAAAGAGCGGCGGGATACCGGCCAGCGAGAACATGAAGATTGCAAGCGCCGCAGCCAGGCCCTTTCGCGTTTGCGATAGCCCGGAGAGGCTCTCGATTGTCTCGACTGGCACGCCGTTCTGGTCGCGCATCTGAAGGACACAGAGGAAGCTGCCGAGCGTCATCACGACATAGATCGCCATATAACTCATGATCGCGGCCACCCCGGCCTCGGTCCCCGCAGCAAGGCCGATCAAGGCAAAACCGACATTATTGATTGACGAATAGGCGAGCAGCCGCTTGATGTTGCTCTGCCCGATGGCGCCCACCGCACCGACGACGATCGAAGCGAGCGCCATGAAGATGATGATCTGCTGCCAGTCATGCGTCGCACTGCCCATGCCGCTGATGCTCACACGCACTAGCATGCCGATGGCGGCGACCTTGGGCGCGCTCGCGAAGAAGGCAGTGACAGGCGTCGGCGCGCCTTCATAAACATCCGGCGTCCACATGTGGAACGGCACGGCGGAAACTTTGAAGGCGATGCCGGACAGAAGGAAGACGATGCCAAACAATTCGCCCAGGCTCACTCCGTCGCCCAGTGCCTTGGCGATACCGGCATAGTCGGTCGTGCCGGAAAAACCATAGAGCAGCGACATACCATAGAGCAGGATGCCCGAGGCCAGCGCACCGAGGACGAAGTACTTAAGTCCAGCCTCCGCCGACCGCGCGTCGCGGCGCATGAAGCTCGCCAGCACATAGGCGGCAAGGCTTTGCAGTTCGAGGCCGACATAAAGGCTCAGCAAGTTAGTGGCCGAAACCATCATCCCCATGCCCACGGCGGAGAACAGGATCAGCACTGGATATTCGGCGCGCAACCGATCCTCGCGCTCGAACCAGCGCGGCGCGATCATGATCGACACGGCCGCAGCGATATAGACCAATGCCTTGGCAAAGGCACCGAACGCATCGGCGCGATAAAGGCCGTAAAAAGCGGAACCGCCCGATCCAGCCGCACCTGTCAGGCTCAGGCCAGCCGCGGCGAACAGCAAAACAGAAATCCAAGTGACGAAGCGGGTTGCCTTGTCACCGGCATAAGCCGCAACAAGCATCAAAACGGTGCCGCCGATCGAGAGGATCAGTTCTGGCGCGGTGAGCGCAAGAGAAGCAGTATCGAACATCAGTGCGCCTCTCCGGCCGCCGGATTCGGCTTGCCGAGTTTCAATTGTGCATCGCTCGCCGGTGTTGCGGGCGCGATACGCGCAAGCAACGTCCCCACATCGGCCCGCATCGGGCTGAGGAAACTCTCAGGATAAACCCCCATCCAAAGCGTTGCCGCGGCGATTGGGGCCAGCATCGCCCATTCACGCAAGTTCAGGTCGGGCATGGCGGCCGCATCGGCATTCTTGCTCTCTCCGAATGCGACGCGGCGATAGAGCCAGAGCATATAAGCAGCCCCGAGGATGATGCCGGTCGTTGCCACCGCAGCAACCCAGCTATTGGCATGATAGGCTCCGACCAGTGCGAGAAATTCGCCCACGAAGTTCGCCGTGCCCGGCAGGCCGACGCTCGCCATCGTGAAAACCATGAAGAACAGCGCGTAGTACGGCATGTTGTTGGACAGCCCGCCATAGCGGCCAATCTCGCGCGTATGGAGCCGATCATAGATCACCCCGACGCACAGGAAGAGCGCAGCCGACACTAGACCATGCGCCAGCATCACGATCAGCGCGCCCTCAATCCCCTGCCGGTTGAAAGTGAACAGCCCGATCGTCACGAAACCCATATGCGCGACCGATGAATAGGCGATCAGCTTTTTCATGTCGTTCTGCACCAGCGCGACAAGTGAGGTGTAAACGATCGCGACCATCGAAAGGCCAAAGACGATCCAGACGAGGTGCGCGGACGCGTCCGGGAACATTGGCAATGAGAAACGGACAAACCCATATCCGCCCATCTTCAACAGCACACCCGCCAAAATGACAGAGCCTGCTGTCGGCGCCTGAACGTGCGCATCGGGCAGCCAGGTATGAACCGGCCACATCGGCATCTTGACTGCAAAGCTGGCGAAGAAGGCCAGCCACAGCCAGTTCTGCACTTGGCGGTCGAACCCGAACTCCATCAGCGTCGGAATGTCGGTCGTGCCCGCCGTCATGACCATATACATCATCGCGATCAGCATCAGCACCGAGCCGAGCAGCGTGTAGAGGAAGAATTTATAGCTCGCCTTGATCCGCTCCGCTCCGCCCCAGATGCCGATGATGAGATACATCGGGATCAGACCAGCTTCGAAGAAGATATAGAAGAGGAACAGGTCCTGCGACGCGAAGACGCCGATCATGAACGCCTCCATCATGAGGAACGCTGCCATATATTCGGGCACGCGCTTCTCGATCGCTTCCCAGCTTGCCAGGATGCAGATCGGCATCAGGAAGACCGAAAGCATGATGAGCATCAGGGCGATGCCGTCTATGCCCAACGCCCAGGCGAAGCGCCCGAAGACCGGTGCATTCTCGACGAACTGCCATTGTGGCCCGCCAATTTCATAGCCCGCCCACAGCGCGATCCCGAGACCGAAAGTGACCAAGGTTGCGCCGAGCGCAGTCCACCGCGCGGCATTGGCCGAAACGAACAGGCAGGCGACCGCGGCCGCGATCGGCAGCAGGATCATGACCGACAGGATGGGAAAGCCGCTCATCGCACGATCGCCCAAGTGGCAAGGCCAACAAGGCCGAGCAGCATCACGAACGCATAGGAATAGAGATAGCCGGTCTGAAACCGCACCGCGACACGACTGCCCTGCTGGACCAATTCGGCGGCGCCGTGCGGGCCAAAGCGATCGATCGTGCCGACATCGCCCTTCTGCCAGAACAGGCGACCGAGCCAGAACGCGGGCCGGACCAAGATCAGGTCATACAGCTCATCCCAATACCATTTGTTGAGCAGGAACTGGTAGAGCCCGCTGAAGGTCGCGGTGAAGCGCGCCGGGATCGTCGTGTCCCTGATATAAGCAAGCCACGCGATACCAAAGCCGGTCAGCATCGCAGCCGTGGCCGAATATTTCACCCAGAACGGCACTTCATGCATCGCGTGCGCCAGATGCTCACTGAACGCCAGTGATCCCTTCCAGAACGCGGCACCATGTTCGGCGCTGATAAACTGTTCGTGGAAGACAAAACCTGAGAAGATCGCGCCCACCGCCAGCAAGCCGAGCGGGATCAGCATCGAATACGGGCTTTCATGCGGGTGATAACCGGCGGTGCCGTCGTCATGTGCATGATGATGATCATCATGGCCATGGGCATGATCGCCATGCGCCGCTTGCTGGATATGCTCGGACTGCGCCCAACGCGGTTTGCCGTAAAAGGTCAGGAAGATCAGCCGCCACGAATAGAAGCTGGTCAGCAGCGCCGAGAAAACCGCGACGGCAAACGCGACGCCGCCCGCCTCTGTGCCACTGGCAAAGGTAGCCTCAATGATCGCATCCTTTGAATAGAAACCTGCAAAACCGAACAGCCCGGCAATGCCGACGCCGGTAATCGCCAGCGTACCAGCCAGCATCGCGTAGAAGGTCAGCGGGATTTGTTTCCGCAAAGCGCCGTAATACCGCATGTCCTGCTCGTGATGCATCGCATGGATTACCGAGCCCGCACCGAG
Organism: Sphingomonadales bacterium; assembly: GCA_031368025.1. Taxonomy (GTDB): domain Bacteria; phylum Pseudomonadota; class Alphaproteobacteria; order Sphingomonadales; family Sphingomonadaceae; genus Aquisediminimonas. The sequence goes on from JANLQV010000441.1 coordinate 13,450, forward strand.
GAACAGCAGCGCCTTGAAGAAGGCATGGGTGAAAAGGTGGAACATCGCCGCGCCATAGGCACCGACGCCCGCCGCAAAGAACATGTAGCCGAGCTGCGAACAAGTCGAATAGGCGATGACCCGCTTGATATCGGTCTGTGTCGTGCCAACCGTCGCCGCGAAGAGCGCGGTGGCCGCCCCGACATAGGTGACGACCGTCATCGCCGTGTGGCTCTGTTCGAAGAGCGGCGACAGGCGACAGACCATGAAGACACCCGCCGTGACCATCGTCGCGGCATGAATCAGCGCGGAAACCGGCGTCGGGCCTTCCATCGCATCGGGCAGCCAGGTGTGGAGGCCAAGCTGCGCCGATTTACCGCACGCGCCGATAAACAGCAGTATACAGAGCAAGGTCAGCGTATCGACGCGGTGGCCGAGGAATCCGATCGTGCTCCCGGCATAGGCGGGCGCGGCGTGCAGAATATCCGGGATCGAGACCGTCCCGAACACCAGGAACACGCCAAAAATCCCGAGCGAGAAGCCGAAATCCCCGACGCGATTGACGACGAACGCCTTGATCGCGGCGGCATTGGCGCTGGGCTTGTGATACCAGAACCCGATCAGCAAGTAGGACGCCAGTCCCACCCCTTCCCAGCCGAAGAACATCTGGACAAGGCTGTCCGCCGTCACCAGCATCAGCATCGCAAAGGTGAAGAGCGAGAGATAGGCGAAGAAGCGCGGCTGGCTCGGATCCTCCTCCATATAGCCCCAGCTATAGAGATGGACGAGGCTTGAGACTGTGGTCACCACGACCAGCATCACGGCCGTCAGCGCGTCAACGCGCAGCGCCCAGTTCGCAACGAGATCGCCCGAGCGGATGAAATCGAGCACTGGCACGACCTGCGATTCCGCATGCCCGCCAAGGAACGCGATGAAGATCGGCCAACTGAGCGCCGCCGATGTGAACAGGGCACCAGTCGTGACCAGTTTTGCGGCGAAATTGCCAAGCATCCGGTTGCCAAAGCCCGCCACAATCGCGGCCAGCAGCGGCAGGAAGACAATGAGCTTGATGGCAGTCACGACCGGCTCACCCCTTCATCCGGTTGATATCGTCAACCGCAATCGTGCCACGGCCGCGGAAATAGATGACGAGGATCGCAAGCCCGATGGCCGCCTCCCCCGCCGCGACGGTCAGCACGAACATCGCGAACACCTGCCCCACCAGATCGCCCAGATAGGCGCTGAAGGCGACAAGGTTGATGTTCACCGCGAGCAGGATCAGTTCGATCGCCATCAGGATGATGATCACATTCTTGCGATTGATGAAGATGCCCAGCACCCCCATCACGAACAGGATGGCGCTGACCATCAGGTAATGTTGGATGCCGATCATAGCTCAACCCCTTGCCCGACGGCCGGGTTCATGTTGTGCACCGCATCCTGCGGGCGGCGGCGCACCTGTTGCGAGATATTCTGTGGGCGCGTGTCACGACGCTCACGATGCGTCAGAACGATGGCCCCGATCATCGCGACCAGCAGCACCAGCCCCGCCGCCTCAAACACATAAAGGTAACGCGAATAGATCAGCGCGCCCATCGCCTCGATGTTCGTCATATCGGTCGGGATGGGTGCGGCGCGCTGCGCAAGCTGGAGCGTTCCAGCACTCCACGCGCCCTCGGCCACGATCATCTCACCCACCAGAACCAGCGCGATCAGCGCCCCGAAAATGCCATATCGCGAGAGGCCACTGCGCAGTTCGGCAAAGTCGATATTGAGCATCATCACGACGAACAGGAACAGCACCGCGACCGCGCCAACATAGACGATGACCAGCAACATCGCGATAAACTCCGCGCCCACCAGCACCATCAGCCCCGCCGCATTGAAGAAGGCAACGATCAGCCACAGTACCGAATGCACGGGATTGCGCGAAAGAATGACCAGTGCCCCCGACAGGATCACCAGCGTCGCAAAAAGGTAGAAAGCAAAGATCTGGATCACGCGCGCCCCCTACCGATACGGTGCATCGGCGGCAAGGTTCGCGGCGATCGCGCGTTCCCACTTGTCACCGTTTTCAAGAAGCTTGGCCTTGTCGTACAGCAGCTCCTCGCGGGTTTCGGTCGCATATTCGAAATTCGGCCCCTCGACGATGGCATCGACCGGGCAGGCTTCCTGGCAGAAGCCGCAATAGATGCACTTGGTCATGTCGATGTCGTAACGCGTCGTCCGGCGGCTGCCGTCTTCGCGCGGTTCGGCCTCGATCGTGATTGCCTGCGCCGGACATACCGCTTCGCACAGCTTGCACGCGATGCAGCGCTCCTCGCCATTGGGATAGCGGCGCAAGGCATGTTCACCCCGGAAGCGCGGCGAAAGCGGATTCTTCTCATAAGGATAGTTGATCGTCGCCTTGGGCTTGAAGAAATATTTCAAGGTGAGGGCGTGCGCCTTCACGAACTCCCAAAGGGTGAAGGTTTTGATATAGTGGGCGATGAGGCTCATTTGGCAACTTTCGTGCGGGTGCACTTTCCAAGAGAGACCAAATGCAAGAACGAGCGAGTACCGGCCTTTGCGTCATGGGCCGATCCCGCCGGCGTAATCGAAATCAAAGCCGTCCGCTCATCGACATCCGATACCTCGACCATCGACACACAACCTTTTTCCGTGAACGTGCAAGCACTTTGCCGTTCTGATGAAAACGCAAACTGTCCGGGAGCGAGCCATTGAAAATGATGGCTTCCCCTAATCTGGGCAATGTCTTCGTTCCACGTCACCCGAACCTCATCCTGAATCACATCCCCAAGGGACACTTTTGTCAGTTCGAGCGTCGGACGCCAAATTGCCAAATCCTTGTCCGCGATTGGATTGCTGCCCATCGCCCATTCAGCGCCTTTGCTGGAAATCACAACCTGACGGTCCATCGCACAGTCGTAGCGTTGCAGAACGATGATCGAATATGCGGCGGCGAGACTGAGAAGCACACTCATCCCCCATACCTCGTCAGCATCAGATACCCGCTCACCAGAAACACCCAGAACAGCGACAATGGCAGGAAGATTTTCCAGCCCAGCCGCATCAACTGGTCGTAGCGGTAGCGGGGCACGGTCGCCTTGATCCAGGAGAAGATGAAGAAGAAAACCAGGATCTTCCCGAAGAACCAGATGATCCCCGGCACGGCGTAGAGCGGTGCCCAATCCACGGGCGGCAGCCAGCCACCCCAAAACAGGATCGCGTTCAGCGCGCACATGAGTATGACATTGGCATATTCGCCGAGCCAGAAGAGCGCGAAGCTCATCGACGAATATTCAGTCTGGTAACCTGCGACCAGTTCGCTTTCCGCCTCGGTCAGATCGAATGGCGCGCGCGCGGTTTCGGCGAGTGCAGAGATCAGGAAGACGACCGACATCGGAAAGAGCAGGGGGTTGAAGCCGAAACCGTTGAGGAAGAAGAACGCGCCCTGCTGCTTCTCGACGATGGTCGACAGGTTGAACGAGTCAGCCCAAAGCACGACCGAAATCAGCACGAAACCGATCGAGACTTCATAAGAAACCATCTGTGCTGCGGCGCGCAAGGCGCTGTAAAACGGATATTTCGAGTTGGAGGCCCAGCCCGAAATGATCACGCCGTAAACGCCGAGGCTCGACGCCGCGAGGATATAGAGAAGCCCGACATTGATGTCTGCCAGAACCATGCGTGGCCCGAACGGAATCACCGCCCAGACGATCTGCGCCACGGTGAACGTGATGATCGGCGCAAGCAGGAACAGCCCGCGATCCGCCGCACTCGGGATGATCGTTTCCTGCAGGAAAACCTTTAGCCCGTCAGCGAAGGATTGCAGCAGCCCAAGCGGCCCGACCACGTTCGGCCCGCGCCGCAGCGCCATTGCCGCCCAGATCTTGCGATCCGCATAGATGATCATCGCGACCGCCAGCATCAGCGGCAGCGCGATGAGGAGGATCAGGATCGTCGTCGCGACGAACCAGCCGAAGCCGTAGCCGAGGAAGGTGGATTGGAAGAATTCGGTCATGCCACCACCCCTTCCACGTCATGCTGAACTTGTTTCAGCATCCATGCCTCAATGCCCGGCCAACGCGCTGAACACGGCATGGACCCTGAAACAAGTTCAGGGTGACGGCGTGTAGAACAGCCCATCATTCCGCTGCCTCCAGCCACTCAACCCCATGCACAAGCTCGTTCGAGCAACGCTGCATCGTCGGCGATGCGCGGCAGATGGCGTTGGTCAGGTAGAAATCCTTGATCGGATAATCCGCAATGTCGTCCGTCGGCTTGTCGGGCAACGCGGGCGGGTTCCATGCATATCCCGCCAGCCCTTCCTGCCCAAGCGCAGGAACAGATTTTGCCATCGCCACGCGAAGCTGATCGAGGCTATCAAACGGCAGGGTCTTGCCGACAACATCAGACAGCGCCCGGAAGATTGCCCAATCCTCTCGCGCATCGCCCGGCGGAAACACCGCGCGTTCGCCGCGCTGAACCCGGCCCTCATTGTTCACATAAGTCCCCGATTTCTCGGTA
>JANLQV010000124.1:0-5521 GCA_031368025.1 Sphingomonadales bacterium
GCCCAATTTTTTTCTCACGCGAAGACGCAAAGCCGCGAAGGGTGGACTCCGATGATGAGCGCTTCTCCTCGCCGCAATGGCCTGATCCTTGCTTTCGCAATCTTCACGATTGATCAGGTGATGAAGTATCTCGTCACCGGACCGATCGGCCTCGCCTATGAAGGCGATTCTCATTATCTGCTGCCGATCTTCAGCCTCACGCTCGTTCATAATTATGGCGTCTCACTCGGCATGTTGACAGCCGACAGCGAATGGATGCGCTGGGGGCTGGTGGCGCTGACCGGGGGCATAAGCGTGTTTGTCGCAAGCTGGCTGTGGCGCGAAACCAACCGGACCGATGTGTTGGGCCTGGGCCTCATCCTGGGCGGCGCGGTCGGCAATTTGCTCGATCGGGTCCGGTTCGGCCATGTCGTTGACTATGCCGATCTGCATTTCGGCGAATTCAGGCCGTTTTTGGTCTTCAATGTTGCGGACGCTGCGATTACGATAGGCGTATTGATCCTGCTGGCCCGTGCCCTGTTGGTGCGTGACCGGAAAACTGAGGCGGAGAATGAGAATGCGTAAACTGATTATTGCGGGCGCGATGTTGGCCCTGCTGTCCGCCTGTGGCACGTCGAGCGGCGTTTTCGGCCGCGCCCGGCCCGATGAATTTGCCGTGGGGCGTGCTGCCCCTCTGGTCGTTCCGCCCGATTTCGCGCTCGCTCCTCCGGCCCCCGGCGCGCCGCGCCCGCAGGAAGCCGATTCGTCAACGCAAGCCTTGCAGGCGATGTTTGGCGGCGCTGCGGCGCGCAGCCCGCTTGAAGGCGCTGCCGTCACTCAGGCCGGTGGCAATCGCGCCCAGCCCGGCATTCGTTCCGATGTGGGCGATCCCGCAACCAATGTCGTCGACAAGGGTTCGGTGACGCGTGACGTTATCGCAGCGCCAGAGGGCGATGGCGCGCAAGCCAAGGCATCGACGCCGCAATAGGCCGGAAAAAGAAAGGCCGGGGCAGCAAAGCCGCCCCAGCCTTTCCCGGAAAACGTGAGTTTTGGGTCGCTAGAACGCCACGCCGACCGAGCCCACAACGCCGCCTTTGCTGATGTTCTTGCCACTCGGGCTGAATAGCGCCTTGTTGGTATCAACGTAAGACACACCGAAGGTCAGGCTTTTCCAGGTATAGGTCGCACCGACGTTCCAGTCGGTATAGCCCTTGCCGATGGTCAGATAGCTTGGGCCATAGCTGTGGCCGAGATGGCCAGAAATGCTGAGGGGCGTGCCGGGAATCCCGCTGGAAAGATCCAGTGCAAGGTAGAGATTGTCTTCCTTGCCGGCCCCGACCGAAAGTGCGTTCGACTTCGGCGCATAGGCGGCACTGACTTTCCCGGTGACGGGGCCGAAAGTGTGCGAGATGCCGATATAGGGCTCAAAAAAATCGCTGGCATAGTTCGGGATGATCTTCGACGAGCCGGGATAATAATAATAGAGAACCCCGACATCGACGGTCGTGCCGCTGAAACTTTTCTTGAAACCGGCGCTCAGATCGATTTCCTGATCGCCTCCCGCTGCGACATAATCGTCGATCGAGCTGCCCCAGACCGTGGCGTAGAATCCGGATTTGTGAGCGACAGTGAACGTGCCCTGGACCGCGAAATCCTTGTCCGTCTGCGAAATGCCGCGGAAACGATAATCGGATACCAATGTGGCGCCGCCGGTAATCGTGATTGCGGGCGGAGCCTCTTCCTGCGCGAACGCAGGCGTGGATGCGAGTGTGAGAGCAAGGCCCAGAAGCGGGCCGAAGGACGTGCGCATGAAATTCCCCTTTGGGTTGGTTGCGTCGTCCCACCTGCGTTGCTGTTGTTGGCCTCTCTGACACGCCCGTTTTCAGGCAGGCGCGCGGGGCCGCAATGACAGCGACACCGTGTGTCTGGCAAAAGATATTGCATTGCACAAGAAAAAACGACAGCGAAGCGGACTTGCCCGCAAACTGTTGCGCTGGCGCAACAATATGGCACCGGGACGGTCCTTCTTGAATTGATGTGCTCATGCCCTAGGAGAGGACGATGTTTATAGACAATTTGCGCGCTTGACCTCATTTTTCGCCCTTGCAGAATTGCCTGTAGGCAACATGATCCTGATGGCGGCAATGACTTTCGCTGCGGCCGGGATCCGTGGCGTGACAGGCTTTGGGATGGCGATCGTGCTTGTGCCACTCCTGGCGCTGGTCGTCCGTCCGGATGAGGCTGTGGTCGTTGCTATCCTGCTCCAGTTCCTGATCGGCCCGGTTGGTCTAAAGACGATCCTGGCTGACAGCGAGCGGCCCTCCAGCCTGATCATTGCGGGCAGTGCCATGCTGGCCACACCGCTCGGGCTTTGGCTGCTGGCGCGAATCAGCCCTGATTTGGCACGGATCCTGATTGCCGGGATCGCGATCAGCGCGTTCCTGTTTGTCCTGATTCCAAAACGGAGCACCAAGCCGCTTCACCTTGTCCATACGATTGCAACCGGTCTGGCTGCAGGCACTCTGACAGGCTTCGCCGGAATGCCGGGCCCGCCGGTTGTTCCCTACTATCTGCGCCACGGCGTTTCACCGCTCAAGGCACGCGCATCGATGATGTTGGTCTTTTTTGCGACAGCGATTGCCGGGACCTTTGCAGCCTTGGTATCGGGATTGGCGACCACCAAACTCATCATGGTCGCGTTGATTCTTCTACCACCGATGCTTGCCGGCAACTGGCTCGGCGCGCGCGCCTTTGGCAAGATGGATCCTGTGCTTTGGAGAATTGGCGTATCGATCCTGTTGGGCGGGGCCGCGCTTTCGGCGGTCTGGCGCGCCTTGACCTAAGCCTCACTCCGCAAAGGCCGAGCGAGCAAACTGCCCACCACCTGCGCGACCGGTTCATGGCCGTCGAGGAGAATGCAGACAGCGTCAACGACCGGCATATCTACGCCCAATGCGCGCGCCGCTCTTTGCAAGACGGGGGCTGTGAACGCCCCTTCGGCAATGGTTCGGTGGCTTGCCAATAATGCAGCCGCATCCTGCCCTTCGCCCAGTCCCTTGCCCAGCGAGAAATTTCGCGACGCTGTTGACGAGCAAGTGAGAACCAGATCTCCCAGCCCGGACAGGCCTGCCAATGTTTCAACACGTGCGCCTTTGGCGAGCCCGAACCGGGTCATTTCGGCAAAGCCCCGCGCGATCAGGGCAGCGCGCGCATTCTGGCCGAGGCCCCTCCCCTCAACCACGCCACAGGCAATGGCGAGGACGTTCTTTACCGCACCGCCGATCTCTGCCCCAACAACGTCGTCGGAGACATAGGGCCTGAAGTGGGCGCGCGCGAGGCGGGCAGCAAGCGCCCCGGCAAGGCCAGCGTCCTCACAGGCCAGCGTGACGGCGGTGGGCAGGCCACGGGCGACTTCATGAGCAAATGTCGGCCCGCTCAACACCGCGATCGGTGCATCGGGGCAGGCATCGCGCGCCACTTCGGACATCAACTGCATCGTGCCGGCTTCGATGCCCTTGGCGCACAGGACAAGCGGGCGATTGCCGACTTTTGTTTCGGCCAGCACGGCGCGCAGATGTTGAGCGGGCGTGACGAGCAACAGGACTTCACAATCGGACAGGTCCGAAAGTGCACTGGTCGCATGGATCAGAGGGGAAAGGGGAATGCCCTTGAGAAACAATTCGTTCTCATGATTGTTGTTGATCGCCGCCACGACCTCTTCTTCGCGCGCCCATAGCGTCACCGGCTCACCATCGGCTGCCAGAACCTGCGCCAGTGCCGTGCCCCAGGCCCCCCCGCCGATCACGCCTGTTTTCATGCCTTCACTCCTGCGCCGCGTACCTTCTCAGCATCCGGATCGAGCGGCCAGCGCGGTCGCGCCTCGAAATCAAGCCCGTCGGTCAGGCCTGCGGCGAAACGTTCCGCGCCGGCCCAGCCGATCATTGCGGCATTGTCGGTACAAAGCCAGAGTGGTGGCGCGACAAAAGGCAGGCCGTGGTGGTTGGCGAGTTCTTCAAGCGCGCCCCGAATCGAGCGATTGGCCGCAACACCACCTGCCAGAACCAGAGCAGTGGCTTCGGGTGCGGCCGCGAGCGCACGGGCTGTCCGGTCAACGAGGCAATCGACCACAGCCTGCTGGAATGAGGCCGCAATATCTTCGATCCGGTAGCGCCCCGAATCGCGTGCGCGCAGCACGGCACTTTTCAGTCCGGCGAATGAGAAATGGGGCTCTGTGCTGCCAATGAGCGGACGCGGCAACGGAACGGCACCAGCATTACCCTTCATCGCACAGGCTTCAACCGCAGGCCCCCCGGGAAAACCGAGACCAAGCAGCTTCGCCGTCTTGTCAAAGGCCTCTCCCGCAGCGTCGTCAATCGTGGTCGCAATCCGACGATAGCGGCCGACCGCTGAAACAAGCAACAACTGGCAGTGTCCGCCCGAAACGAGCAACAGGAGATAGGGAAAATGCAGCGAAGCGTCTGCAAGGCGCGGTGAAAGCGCATGCCCTTCCAGATGGTTGACAGCAATGAGCGGCTTGCCTGCCGCATGGCACAGCGCCTTGGCCGTCACCAGCCCAACCATCACGCCGCCGATCAAGCCCGGCCCTGCGGTTGCAGCGATGGCGTCGACATCACCGAGCGTCATCCCGGCCTTGGCAAGTGCGGCTTCAATGAGCGGCGCCAACGCCTCGACATGCGCCCGTGCAGCAATTTCGGGAACCACCCCGCCATAGGGGCGGTGTTCTGCCTCCTGCCCCGCCAGACAGTGAGACAGCACATCACGATCGCTGGTCACAAGCGCGGCTGCGGTTTCGTCGCAGCTTGATTCGATGCCCAGGATGATGGCCATGGGCTTCCCTCTAGCCACCAGTGCCGCTAGCACAAGCCGCGATGGCCAACCCGGACAAACTCCTCCGCCTCGGGACGCGCGGATCGCCTCTTGCGCTTGTCCAGGCTTATATGGTGCGCGACGCGCTGATCGCGGCGCATGGTTGGGACGCAGATGCGGTCATCCTGGTGCCGGTTGTCGCGACTGGTGATAAAATCCAGGATCGCGCGCTCGCCGAAGTCGGCGGCAAGGCCTTGTGGACGAAGGAACTCGACGCGGCGCTTCTGTCCGGCGAGATCGATATTGCAGTCCATTCGATGAAGGACGTGGAAACGATCCGCCCCAACGCTTTGACGATTGCAGCGATGCTGCCGCGCGCCGATGTGCGTGACCGGCTGGTCGGCGCAGCCGGCCTCGATGCGTTGCCGCACGGGGCGAGGCTCGGGACCAGCGCACCGCGCCGCCGGGCGCAGCTCCTACGGCTGCGACCGGATCTTGAGATCACGCTCCTGCGCGGCAACGTCCAGACAAGGCTGGCGAAACTGGAGCGGGGAGAGGTGGATGCAACGCTGCTGGCGGCGGCGGGGCTTGACCGGCTGGGGATGCACGACATCGGCACGGCCATCCCGATCGAAACTCTGCTCCCCGCGCCTGCACAGGGCGCCGTTGGAATCGAGGCACTAGCGGCCAACAAGCCCGTGCTTGCGTGGCTGGG
>JANLQV010000074.1:0-3337 GCA_031368025.1 Sphingomonadales bacterium
CAGGCGGTGAGTTTGGCTGAACTTCGGCAGGGTTCAGGGCCCGGTCTCTGCGCGGGCGATGGTCGGTTGAGTTTCCCTGTTAAACAGGGAAATAACAGGGAAAAAATGCAAAAAACGATCAAAAACAGGTCCAATTTCGCCATATTGGCCGAAGTTGCGTTTTATAAGCCAGTAATTTCAATGGCTTGCGATGCCAAAAATCACTTTCCTGTTAATCGCGATAACAGGGTATTTAATCGGCCATAACAGGCGCGAAAAAGTGCGTAACAGGCAAGATTCTGGTGTAACAGGGAAATATCAGGCGCGCGCGATGGCCGTTGCTTGCTCAGCCCAGCATTGTGGGATGGCCATGACCATCAGGCGCTCCAATGTGAGGGTGTGAGGCTGACGCCCATCGAGAATGGCAATTTGCAGGTCGGGCGCCAGAAAGGCCAGGCGAACCAGCCGCCGGAGATAGGGCGAGGACGGCGCTGCCGTGATCAGCGGCATTCCCTTGCTGTCGACCTTGACCATCGTGTGCGCCTTGCGCAAGGCAGCAATGAGGACCGGATCGCGGCGGATCGGCGGGGCGTGGCTTGCTGAAATTGTCGTCCTCCCACCGCGCAGGCGAAGCGTGGTCGGGATCTCGAGTCTCATCAGTTGTGGATCGACCGGATCGCGCTCGGCGCGTTCGCCTTCGGCCAGCCGCCCCCCGACCTTTGCCAGCAACTTGACGGGTAGAAGAATGTGCAGAGCGGTTTCATGAACGAAGATGCGGATCGGCAGCGCGAGCGCATTTTCATCGTCCGTCAGACGACCAACCACGTCGGCAACCAACGTCTCGAAGGCTGGTGCCGACAGACGCGCGACCGCGCCGTCACATTCTGCTCTTGCGCGACCCTGCTGCAGAGCCGCCGCAACATAGTAGCGATATTGGCGACCGCGGCCCCCGCGCGAAAAGGTCGGCGTCATCGGCTTGCCATCGGCATCGAACAGGCGCCCGGTGAGGGGCGCACGCGATGTGAAATCGCGTTTGGCAGTGTGGCGAACAGCATTCGCGTCGAGGCTGGCCTGAACGGCATCGAACAACTCAGTGTCGATGATCGCCTCGTGCAATCCGGGATGGACGATGTCGCCGTGAACGATCAGCCCGAGATAAGTGCGGTTGCGCAGAAGATGGAATAGCGCGCCGCGGCTGAACGCCACGCCGCCCCTGACCCTGCCATTGCGCGCAACATTGCATTTGGAAACGATGCCGTTGCGTGCGAGTTCGCGTTCGAGCGTATGGACCGAGCCGAGTGCAAGGTAGCGTGCAAAGATCATCCGCACGGTCTCGGCTTCGGCGCCATTCACAACCAAGGCCCGGCTCCCTGCAACCGGGAGGTCATAGCCAAGCGGCAAGGTTCCCCCCATCCACATGCCCTTGGCCTTGGATGCCGCTATCTTGTCGCGGATCCGCTCACCGGTGACCTCGCGCTCGAACTGGGCAAAGGACAGGAGGACGTTAAAGGTCAACCGTCCCATGCTCGACGTTGTATTGAACGCCTGGGTGACGCTGACGAAGCTGGCCTCATGAGCGTCGAACAGCTCGACGATGCGCGCAAAGTCAGCGAGGCTGCGCGTGAGGCGGTCGATCTTGTAGACGATGACCGTATCAATCCGGTCCGCGCTGATATCTGCCAGCAGGCGTTTGAAGGCAGGGCGTTCCATCGATCCGCCCGAAAAGCCGCCATCGTCGTAGCGTGCCTCGCTGGCCTGCCAGCCCTCGTTCGCCTGACTCTTCACATAAGCTTCGCACGCCTCGCGCTGCGCATCGAGACTGTTGAACCCTTGTTCGAGTCCTTCGTCGCTCGACTTGCGCGTATAGATGGCGCAGCGTTTGACAGGCGGGATCATCGACGGGCCTCGCGCAGGCCAAAGAAGCGTGGACCATTCCAGCGGGTTCCCGCGATAGCGGATGCTGCGGCCGACAGGCTGGCGAACGTCTGGCCATCCCATCGGAAGCCATTGTCCTCGACCACGACCTCAACCGTCTTTCCCTTCCAGTTGCGGGTGAGGCGCGTGCCGATGCCAAGCTCGAGGCCTTCCATGCGGACTGGCCCGGTTCGCGCAAGCGTTCGGCGGGTGTCGGTGTCGAGTCCGCCCTGAGTTTGCGCCTGAATGCGCCACGCGAGGCACAGTCCGAGCAACTCGACCGAACGCAACCGGGGAGCCGGCCCGAACCGTTGGAGCCATACAGCGCGCAGTCCTTCGAGGTCGAGGCGCGCAAGCGCCCCGACCTCAGCTTCAACGTCCATGCTGCTCATGCGCTTGGCACAATGTGATAGCGCCGCGCACCCTCGCTCTTCTCGGACGTCACAATATGGCCGCGCTTTTTGAGGGCGCCGGCCATGGCGCCGCGTACTGAGTGGGTCTGCCATCCGGTGGCCGCAACCATGTCGACGATGGTCGCACCTTCGGACTGGCGCAACAGGGCGAGCAGCTGGTCGAGCTTGCTTGGCGCGGGACGGGAATCCGTTGCAGCCTTTGGCGTTTTAATGGTCTTGTTGGTCATGTCTGGCTCCGGTGTTGTGCGGCGAACCAGTTCCGCCGCTACCGGGACAAGCCCGGCTTGCCGGGCAGGGACAGCAATGCTCTGTTTGCGGGCGCAGTCCAGTCGAATTTTATCCCCAATGTGTGCCGTTCTGCCCCTTGAAAATCGAGCGAAGTTCTGCTATTGTTCACCCATAATGAACGATACACCGGTCGCGGTGGCAACGCCCACCACTCGCCCGCTCACGGTCTGCTACAAAGCGACCGAGAGCCTCATGCCCGATCCGCGCAATGCGCGGACCCATCCCAAGCGCCAGATCGCCCAGATCATCGCTTCGATCGAGGCGTTCGGGTTTACCAATCCGATCCTGGTCGACGAGGGGTGCAGCATCATTGCTGGCCATGGCCGCTTGCGCGCAGCGCGCGAGATGGGGCTGGCCGAAGTGCCCACCATCGAACTTGTTGGGCTCAGCGACGCGCAGAAGCGTGCCCTCAGGCTGGCTGACAACAAGATCGCGCTCAATGCGGGCTGGGATCTCGAGATCTTGAAGCTGGAGCTCGCTGAGCTTGCAGTCATGGATGTTGACATCGACCTGTCGCTGACCGGCTTCTCGGTGGGCGAAATCGACGTGGTCCTCAAAGGCTCGCCCGATCCCGATGACGAGGTCATCCCGGCGGTTCCCGAAAACCCCCGGACCAAACTGGGCGACATCTGGGCGCTGGGCGACCACCGCATCGGCTGCGGCGACGGACGCGACACTGGCTTCCTCCAAAGACTGATCGGGGAGGGTGCCAAGGTTGATGCAGCGTTCCTCGATCCGCCCTA
>JANLQV010000076.1:0-6061 GCA_031368025.1 Sphingomonadales bacterium
GCCATGTGCTGCAAGAACCTTGGTCTCTCCGCCTGCGCGCACCTCGACGATCTGGTTGTCCTGCGCCTCGCGGATGCTGCGGACATTGTCCGTCCGGGCGGTCATTGTCGGGCCGCCGTCGAATATGTCGATATAATGCTCCCAATGAAAACCCTCATTCTCGAGCATACGCATCGCAGCCCGGCCAGAGGGGTGGGGAAGGCCGATCACCGCGCGCGCAGTTTCGGGGAGCATGGCGGTATAGACCGGATGCTTGGGCATGAGATCGGCAATGAACTGGTTGCCGTTGACCGCGTTGAACTGATCCGCATCCTGGAAATTCATCCCGAAGAAGCGCCCGGCTACACCGTCCCAGAAGGGCGAGCCTCCTGCTTCGTCGATGATGCCGCGAAGTTCGGCGATGATCCGGTCGGCGAAGCGCGCACGGTGGTTGCGGATGAAGAGATAGCGGCTGCGCGCGATCAGCAGGCCAAGCCCGCCCGCCCGCTCACCGGGATGGAGGAACAGCCCGCCGACTTCGCTCGATCCTTCAAGGTCGGTTGAAAGCGTCAGCATGTCGGCGCGGAAGGTGCGGCCAAGTTCCTCGCTGTGCTGGGTGAGCGCGCCAATGCGGTAGGAATAAAAGGGCCATTTCTGCCCGATTTGGCAGAAAAGCTGGCACGTGCCACGAACGGCGCCGCTTTCGATGTTTTCAAGGACGAGCAGGAAGATGTCATCCGCAAGGACATCATCATCGCGATCAAAACCGGAATCCGATTTCTCGATCTTGGCAGTCAGCGCCTTCCGGTCGGGCGGCAGGTTGGTGAAACCTCCGCCAGTCAATTTGGCCATTTCATAGAGCGGCTGGAGATCGCGTGTGTTCGCGGCCCGGATTCGAAAGCTCATATGCGACCCCGTTCGGCGATCCGCAAAAGGGTAAGCGCCGAAAGCTGCGCGCGCTCGGCCAGACTGTCCACGATCAGAAACTCCTCATCAGAATGGATCGCGCCCCCGCGCGGCCCCATCGTATCGACAACGGGAACACCGCATGCGGCAATATTGTTGCCGTCGCACACGCCCCCCGTCGCTTTCCACGCTATTGCCAGACCCAGATCGCTTCCGCAATCGCGGACCAGTTCGAAGAGGCGGGTTGCTGCCGGATCGAGTGGCTTGGGCGGGCGGTTGAAGCCGCCATGCAGGTGGCACTGCACGTCATGTTCTTGCGAGACGGCGGCAATGGCAGCGCGCAGGATTTGTTCTGCGGCGATCATGTCATCCGGTGTCGTCGGGCGCATGTTGACCCGCAAGATGGCCTGATCGGGCACGATGTTATTCGGCCCGCCGCCGTCGATCTTTGCCGGATTGACTTTGAGGCCCGGCGCCTTGGCCGCGTTGAGCCGCAACGCCAGATCGGCGGCTGCGATCAACGCATTGCGCCCATCCTCTGGATTGCGTCCGGCATGGGCCGCCTTGCCGCGGATTGTCACCGAGAAATTGCCACTGCCGGGCCGTGCGCCGGCAAGCGTGCCGTCGGGCAAGGCCGGTTCATAGGTCAGCGCGGCAATCTTGCCCTGGGCAAGCTCTGCGATCAGTCGCGCCGAAGCATGGCTGCCGGTTTCCTCATCCGAATTTATCAGCACGTCATAGCCGATGCGGGCCGCGAGCGGGGAGGATTCGACCGCGCGCAAGGCCGAGAGGATCACTGCGATCCCGCCCTTCATGTCCGCCGTACCCGGACCATTGAGGACCCCATCCTCCAGCCATTTCAAGGACTGGAAAGGATGATCAACGGCAAAGACTGTATCCATATGGCCGGTCAGCAACATTTGCACCGGCGCGTCCGGACGGACTCGCAGATGAAGATGCTTGCCGCGCTCGACACGTTTCACCGCTCCGTCGGGCAGCACGGATTCCACAGGATCGGGCTCCGCGAGTCTGACGTCTCCCGGCAA
The DNA here is from genome assembly GCA_031368025.1 of Sphingomonadales bacterium. Taxonomy (GTDB): domain Bacteria; phylum Pseudomonadota; class Alphaproteobacteria; order Sphingomonadales; family Sphingomonadaceae; genus Aquisediminimonas. The sequence goes on from JANLQV010000076.1 coordinate 1,932, forward strand.
AGCGGAAAAAGCATCGGCGAGCAATCCTGAAACCTGCCTCAATCCGGCAAGATTCCCAGTGCCTGAATTGACCGCGGCCCATGCCTCGACCTGTCCCAGCATGGGTGCACCTGCGGCGGCTTCGATCGTAGTGTTTTCGTTTGAGGTCAGCGATGGCATGGCCCGCTTATAGCGCGGGCCGCCGCGTAAGCCACACCCGCCCGCGCTCAGCTTGCCTTCATGTTTGTGCTGACATTGTTGAACGTTGTTGAAACCTTGGTTCCAACCGATTTCATCGCCGTAATCGCGGCAACGGCGATAAGCGCAGCAATGAGGCCGTATTCAATCGCGGTTGCAGCGCGCGTGTTGCTGATCAGCAGTCTCAAAAAATGCATATTGCGTCTTCCATCGTTTTGTTCCCAGTCGCTCTTCTAGAGAGGGTTCGTTAAAACACTCTTGCGCTCGCTAATGCTTTCGTCCCTCCTTCCCTAAACGGCACACGAGCCTTTTTCTTAATCCTCAATGTCCCTTGGCGTGCCGCTACCTTGGCCATTGGCGGTGTGCTTTGTTCCTCGGGAACTCTGGCAGATATCACCCGATATGGTTGCCAACCCTGGTAACGCTGGGCATAGGCTGATTGAGCGATTTCGCGCGCCTGACCGAAGTCGTCCATCCTAAACCGTGCAAGGGTAGTGTCATGTCTGTCTATTTTGATCGTGCCGGGCTGAAGGTCGCGGGCGAGCTTGCCGAATTTGTCGAAAATCGCGCGCTGCCAGGAACGGGGATCGCCCCTGACTTGCTATGGGCTGGGTTGGCTGGGCTTCTCGATCGTTTCGTACCCCTCAACCGCGCGCTTCTGGCCAAACGCGACGCGCTTCAGGTCAAGCTGGACGAATGGCACGCGGCCAATCCCGGACCGATTGCGGACATGGCGGCCTACCAAGCGTTTCTGCGCGAGATTGGCTATCTTGTGGCGGAACCTGCGCCCTTTTCGATTGGCACGCAGAATGTCGATGCCGAGATTGCGACAATGGCGGGGCCGCAACTGGTGGTGCCTTCGTTGAACGATCGGTTCGTGCTCAACGCGGCGAACGCGCGCTGGGGCAGCCTGTATGATGCGCTTTACGGCACCGATGCGCTTGATGCGGCACCTGCGAAGCCCGGCGGATACGATCCGGAGCGCGGCGCGGCAGTTATTTCGCGGGCCAAAGTGTTTCTTGATGAGGCGGTGCCGTTGGCGTCCGGCAGTTGGGCCGACTGGTCGGGCGGGGAATTGGTGCTGGCTGATCGTTCGCAACTCGCTTCGAGGAAAGAGGGCGGCATCCTCCTGTGCAACAATGGATTGCACATCGAATTGGTGATCGATCCGTTGCATCCGATTGGTAAGAATGATCCCGCAAATATCGCCGATGTGTTGCTGGAATCCGCGCTGACGGCGATTGTCGATCTCGAAGATTCGATTGCGGCGGTGGATGCCGAAGACAAGGTCGCGGCCTATTCTAACTGGCTTGGCCTGATGCGCGGTGATTTGATCGCATCGTTCGACAAGGGCGGGCGCACGATGACCCGCTCGCTCGAAGCTGATCGCGACTGGGGGGATATCGTGCTTCCTGGCCGCAGCCTGCTGTTCGTCCGCAACGTTGGGCATTTGATGACCAACCCGGCGATCCTCCTGCCCGATGGCTCGAAAGCGCCGGAGGGCATTCTCGACGCGCTGTTCACGTCGCTCTGCGCGATGCATGATCTGAAGGGGCTTGGTGCCCTTCGGAATTCGCGCACCGGCAGCGTCTATATCGTGAAGCCCAAGATGCACGGGCCGGAGGAAGCGGCCTTCACCAACGACCTGTTTGATGGTGTCGAGGATCTTCTCGGCCTTGCGCGCCACACGATCAAGGTCGGGGTGATGGACGAGGAACGGCGCACGTCCGCCAATCTCGCCGCTTGCATCCATGCCGTGAAGGATCGGATCGTCTTCATCAATACCGGCTTTCTGGATCGCACTGGCGATGAAATGCACACGTCGATGCGCGCCGGGCCGATGATCCGCAAGGGCGAGATGAAAACCTCAAGCTGGATCGCCGCTTATGAGGCGCGCAACGTCCAGATTGGCCTTGCCTGCGGGTTTTCAGGCAAGGCGCAGATCGGCAAGGGCATGTGGGCCGCGCCTGACATGATGGCCGACATGATGGCTCAGAAGATCGCGCACCCAAAGGCGGGCGCGAACACCGCCTGGGTGCCGTCGCCAACGGCGGCGACGCTCCACGCCATGCATTATCATCAGGTTGACGTCTTCGCGCGACAGGCCGAACTGGCAAAGGAGCCGACCCCCGGCCTCGATCCGCTGCTCACCATTCCGGTCGCGCCCAAAGGCCATAACTGGTCGGACGAGGATGTGCGGCAGGAACTGGAAAACAATGCGCAGGGCATTCTCGGCTATGTCGTGCGCTGGATTGATCAAGGCGTCGGCTGCTCAAAGGTGCCGGACATTCACGATGTGGGCCTGATGGAAGACCGCGCGACGCTGCGCATCTCGTCACAGCATATCGCCAACTGGTTGCTCCACGGCATCTGCACTGAAGCGCAGGTCGATGCCGCCTTCGAGAAAATGTCTGCCAAGGTGGACGCACAGAATGCAGGCGATCCGCTGTACTGCAAACTCACGCCGGACAGCATCGCCTTTCAGGCGGCGCGGGCGCTGGTGTTTGAAGGTGTGGCGCAGCCGAACGGCTATACCGAGCCGCTGTTGCACAAGTTCCGGCAGAAGGTGAAGGCGGGGTAGCGACGGGCGACGAAAGCAGACAAACTGCTTCGCAGGATGAGGATGATGAAATGAGCAATGCGCTGCCAATCGAGAGCGACTTGTCAGTCTTCGACTGGATCGCCGAACATGCCCGTCGCTTTCCGGACAAGATCGCGACCATCGACCTGCATAGCGGGCGTCGCCATTCCTATGCCCAAATGCATGAGCGCGTGGGGCGGATTGCGGGGCATTTGCGCGGCATTGGCATCGCGAAGGGCGATCGCGTCGCGATGCTCTCGATGAACTCTTCCGACATGCTTGATGTCCAGTTCGCCTGCTGGCGGATCGGGGCGTGCTACACCCCGCTCAATTTCCGGCTCACAGCGCACGAACTGGCCTTCATGGCCAATGATAGCGGGGCCAAGGCGCTCTTCTACGATACCGAACTCGCCGCGGTTATCCCGCCGCTCCAGGAAAAGAGCGGGGTCACACACTGGATCACGATGGACCCTATGGGCGGGCCGAGCGACCTTGAAACGATCGTCTCGCGCGCAAATCCGGCTTACGATTTTTGCCCGCAGGCGGAAACCGACATGTGCATGATCATGTATTCATCCGGAACCACCGGCACGCCCAAGGGCGTGATGTTCAACCATGCCCAGTTCACTTACACGGTCGCCGCCGTGGTTCCTGCTGCCAGCGCGTCGGACGAGATGGTCGGGCTGGTGATGATGCCGCTTTTCCACATTGGCGGGCTGATGGCTTATACGCTGGTCACGCTCAATCTGGGCGGCACCGTCGTGATTTCGCGGGTGTTCGATGCAGGCAACCTGCTGGGTGTGTTCAACGATCCCGGTCTGGGCGTGACGCATTTCCTTGGCGTGCCGGCGATCTACAATGCGATGCAAGCCCATCCCGATTTCATGGCGACCGATTTTTCCCGGATGGAGGCCGCAACATGCGGTGCGGAGAGCGTGCCCGAAAGCCTGCTGCGCGCCTGGTATAATCGCGGCGTCATCATCCAGGAAGGTTTTGGCATGACCGAGACCGCGGCCGCCTGTCTTGCACTCGACAAGAAGGATATTCCGCACAAGATCGGTTCCGCCGGAAAACCCGGCCGACATTGCGAGGCCTATATCGCGCGCGCCGATGGCACCGAGGCCGATCCGGAAGAACTCGGCGAAATCTGGATCAGGGGCAAGAATGTGACGCCCGGCTACTGGAACCGGCCCGATGCCAATGCGACCAGCTTCGTCAATGGCTGGTTCCGCTCGGGCGATGTCGGGCGGCGCGACGTAGATGGGTATTTCTATATCGAAGACCGGGTGAAGGACATGTATATTTCGGGCGGCGAGAATGTTTATCCTGCCGAAATCGAAAATGTCCTCTACGAATTGGAGGCGATCCACGA
>JANLQV010000111.1:0-3372 GCA_031368025.1 Sphingomonadales bacterium
CGCATCTGGCCGAGGATATGAAGCGCGGGCAAATGACGCATACCGACCCGCAGGCCTTCAGGCTGGGCGAGAATATTGCGATGACGCCCGGAAAGGTGGTTCACCAGACTCATCTCTACCAGTTGATACAGTATGCACCTGCGACCGAGGTTGTTCTCAAGACCCCGCTGGTGATCTTTCCGCCGTGGATCAACCGCTTCTATATTCTCGACCTCACAGCCGAAAAAAGCTTCATAAAGTGGTGCGTCGATCAGGGCATAACCGTTTTCATCGCGTCCTGGAAATCAGCCGATGCCAGTATGGCAGACGTGGTGTGGGACGATTATATTGCGGCACAAATCGACGCGATCGATACGGTGCGCGATCTGCTTGACGTCAAGGACGTCCATGCGATCGGGTATTGCGTCGCGGGGACGACGCTGGCGGCTACGCTGGCGATCCTCGCCGCCAAGGGTGAGGCGGGAAAGGTCAAATCTGCAACCTTCTTCACGGCCCAAGTCGATTTTTCCCGCGCGGGTGATCTGCTGAACTTCATCGACGATACCCAGTTGAAACTGGTCGAGGGGCTGGCCACCGATGGCTATCTTGACGGACGCTATCTTTCGCTGAGCTTCAACCTGTTGCGTGGCAAGGACTTGATCTGGAGCACCGTGGTCAGCAATTATCTGCTGGGTCAGGACTATCCGGCGTTCGATCTTCTCCATTGGAACGGAGATGTCACGAACCTGCCTGCCAAGTGGCATCGCGCCTATTTGTGCGATCTCTATCGCGACAATAAGCTGGTCCAGCCTGGCGCGCTGAGCGCGTTGGGTGTGCCGATCGACCTTACGAAAGTTGAGACTCCGGCCTTCATTCAGGCTGGTCGCGAAGATCATATCGCGCCGCTTGAAAGTGTCTGGAAAATCCGTGACCAGTTCCGCGGACCTCTGACCTTCTTGCTGGCGGGCAGCGGGCACATCGCTGGAGTCGTCAATCCGCCCGCGCAGATGAAATACCAATATTGGACCAACGATGCGCCCGTCGCCTCGCTTGAGGAATTCATAGCGGGTGCCACCGAGACCAAGGGGAGCTGGTGGCCGCACTGGGCCGAATGGCTCAAGGCACACAGTGCGAAGACGATTGCAGCCGATGGCGCGCGCATCCCCGGCGGCGGCAAACTGGCCGCGATCGAGGATGCGCCGGGCAGCTACGTCAAGATGCGCTGAGCCTATCGCTTGTGGCTGGCTTGCCAGTTCTGCACGGCCTTTAGCGTGTTCGCGACATGATTGCGGTAATCCATATCCGAATAGGCATAGAGGATCTGGCCGTTCGGTGCGATGACGTATGACGTGCGGTTGGAACGCGTGCTCAATTTGGGCAGGATCACATCATAGCCCTTGATCATGTCGGGCGTGCCGACCGCGACTGCAAACTTGTTTCGGCATTCCTCGGTGGAGAAACGCTGAAGGTCTGCGATCTTGTCACCCGCTATGCCCAGCACCGTGGCACCGGCCTTTTTGAAGGCGGCCGTCTGCTCTGCAAATTCATGGGCTTCGGCGGTGCAACCGGGCGTGAAAGCGGCAGGGAAGAAATAGAGCACGACGGGGCCCTTCTTCAGTAATTGTGAGAGCGACACGTTGAACGGTTTTCCGGCCAGCGCGCCCTGCGTCGTAAAATCGGGGGCCTTCGCGCCGGGGTTGAGTGCCGCCAAAGCGGGGGCAGCGGTGAGAAGGGCAAGTGCAAAAGGAAGCGCGCGCATTGGAAGTCTCCAGTTTCAGTCAATTATATCGTCAATAGCCTTTTCGCGGCGGACGCGAAAGCCGTTACACGGTGAACCGGATCGTCCGATGCTTGACAGTCTGCCGACTCAAGCCTAATCGAGTTTCACTTCCAAAACACCGTATCCACGGCGGCGCTTTTCTGCGCTCGTCGTGCTTGCTGTATTCTTGAAGTTCAAAGCGTCGAGATGGGTCGGTTCGCCAGCCGCCCGTGGAGCAGGAGATCAAAGTTCATGGCACGTATTGCAGGGGTCAATATCCCCACCAACAAGCGCGTTGAAATCGCGTTGACATATATCCACGGCATTGGCCCGACCAAAGCCAAGGAACTCACGACCAAGCTGGGCATCACGCCAGAACGCCGCGTTCAGGATCTGACCGATCAGGAAGTCCTGCACCTGCGCGAAGCGATTGATGCGGGTTATACCGTCGAAGGCGATCTTCGTCGCCAGGTTGCGATGAACATCAAGCGCCTGATGGATCTGGCCTGCTATCGCGGGCTGCGTCACAGGAAGGGCCTTCCGGTTCGTGGGCAGCGCACGCACACCAATGCGCGCACCCGCAAGGGCAAGGCCAAGGCGATCGCGGGCAAGAAGAAGTAAGCCTTCGACCGCAATTCACAGCTTTCAGATTTAGGTCAGGAATTCAAAATGGCACGCGAACCACAGCGCATTAAGCGCCGCGAGCGTAAAAACATCACGGCCGGCGTTGCCCATGTCAACGCCAGCTTCAACAACACGATGATCACGATCACCGACGCTCAGGGCAACACGATTGCCTGGTCATCGGCCGGTACGATGGGTTTCAAGGGCAGCCGCAAGTCGACGCCCTATGCCGCCCAGGTTGCTGCGGAAGATGCGGGCAAGAAAGCCTCCGAACATGGCGTCCGCACGCTTGAGGTTGAGGTCAAGGGCCCCGGTTCGGGCCGCGAATCAGCACTTCGTGCGCTGCAGGCGGTCGGCTTCCAGATCACCTCGATCCGCGACGTGACCTCGATCCCGCACAATGGTGTGCGGCCATCGAAGCGCCGCAGAGTCTGATATTTTCCGGCGGGGCGCGTCACCCCGCCAATATGTTTCAATCGGTGGCAAGGCGGACGCGCCGGACACCCAACCCCAAGGGGACTATCGTGGCAGTCAACACCCGTAACTGGCAGGAACTTAAGAAACCCGATACGCTCGAAAAGAAGACGGGCGCCGATGCTGGCCGCAAGGCGAGTTTCACTGCTGAGCCGCTTGAGCGTGGCTTTGGCCTGACGCTCGGCAACGCGCTGCGTCGCGTGCTGCTCTCCTCGCTTCAAGGCGCGGCGGTGACCTCGGTCAAGATCGAGAATGTGCTTCACGAATTCTCGTCGCTGGCCGGCGTGCGCGAAGACGTGACTGACATGGTTCTCAACATCAAGCAGCTTGCGATCCGCATGCAGGGCGAAGGGGCCAAGCGTCTCCAGCTTTCGGCCACCGGCCCTGCCGAAGTGACCGCAGGCATGATCGCCGTCTCCGGCGATATCGAGATCATGAACCCCGATCATGTGATCTGCCATCTCGATCAGGGCGCGTCGCTCAACATGGAACTGACGGTCGATACCGGCAAGGGCTATGTCCCCGCCGCGTCGAAC
>JANLQV010000112.1:0-2899 GCA_031368025.1 Sphingomonadales bacterium
TGAGCCGCGCCAGATCGCGTTCGAAATCTTCCTGATAAAAGGCTGCGATATCCCATGCGCTCTTGCCCAAATTGGCGGCCATTTTCTCCATCTTGTCTTCGCCTTCATCGGCGTCGGACGTCAAATGACCGACATCGGTGATGTTGATGACATGGGTAAGCTTATAGTCCTTGTAACTCAGCACCCGCCCCAAAGTGTCGGCGAAGACATAGGCGCGCATGTTGCCGATATGTTGATAATTATAAACTGTCGGCCCGCAGGTGTAGACGCGCGCCTCTCCAGGGTGAACGGGCTCAAACTGCTCCAGCGCGCGAGTCAGGCTGTTGAAAAGCATCAAGGGTGCGGCATTGTCCATCCGCGCCCCTTCCATCGGTTCGCGCCCAAGGTCAACCGGCGGGGGCATCCTCTCCGGACGGCACGGCAACGGTTTCGATCAACAGGTCCAACTGCGCATTGCACCCGGCCTTGATGAGTGCGGAAGCCGTTCCTTCAAGCCCTTGCGGATCTGGCCCCAGCGTCATGAAGCGCAAGCTGATCGGGCTGGCCATGCCATCGCCGGAGACGCGGAACTGCGAACCGTTTGTGATGGGTAGATCGGCCGTTGGCCAAGCCTTCACCGTTTGGCCCGGGCGCAATGCGATGGGGACGGCCTTGCCATCGGACAGACGGGTGAGCGTGAGGCTGGCCGATTGTTCATGCGGCGGCGCCCAGAGCGAGACCGCTTCCGTGCCCGCCACGCAGACAGTGCCGGACTTGCTCGAGTCGATCATCCAGACATTGGGGGGGCGGGATGCTTCTGTTCCGGTGCCGCGCACCGCACCCGTCCTGACCTGACGTGTGCCAGTATTGCGCAGAAGCGCGCCGATCGACGAATTGGTTTGCGTGCTCGCCGTTGTTGCAAACAGCCCCGGCCCTTTCAGCACGCGTGTGCCGCGTCCATCCAGAATCGTAACTGAATCGCCTGTTTTCAGGGCAACCTTGCTATTGTCCGGGATCGATTTTCCCGGCGGATAAGCCTTGGCTGATGGTCCGGTTGATTTGACGACGATGGTTTCGGCCATGCCAGCACCAGCGCTCACCAGCGCAACTGCCGCCGCACAGCGGATGATGGTTTTGCTAGTCCAGGACAAAATAGCCTCCTTCTTCCTGATGGGCCAACCGGTAGACGAAGTTGGTCAAAGCTGCATCGTTTGGATTCTCTGCCGAATTCCGAGTGAGCGCTGTGATTGCAGACACATCCCCCGAAATTGCCATTCGCGCAAGTTTGTTGAACGCGCTGCGGGATTCATCGGACTGGTCAGGCACTGGTTCCATGACGTCAATCGGCGTCGCACGGCCGCGCAATACGATGCGCCCCAACAAGCGAAACCAGTCGAGCCCCGAACGTTCGGCGGCTTCGCGGCTGACCAGCACATTGGATTTCAATTGCTTGTTGGCCGATTCCAGCCGCGAGGCTGTGTTCATGGAATCGCCCAGTGCGGTATATTGAATACGGCCTTCGCCGCCAAAATTGCCAACAATCGCTTCCCCATGATGCAGGCCGACGCGGGTCTTTCCAATGGCGGGCACGCCATCTGGCACCGATTTCCGAAACTCCTCACCCGCCTGATACATTGCCCACGCTGCCTTTGCGGCGCGTTCGCCATCGTCAGGCCGGCTGATCGGTGCCCCCCAGAAGGAAACAACAGCATCGCCGACAAACTTGTCGATCGTTCCGCCATGTTCGAGAACGACATTGCTCAACATTTCGAGATAGCGATTGAGCAAGGTCGCCACCATTTCCGGTTCGATGGCGTGGCTCAGTTTGGTGAACCCTTCGAGATCAGTGAAGACAACGAATATCTCGCGCTTTTCCCCATGCAGGGCAAGGCTGTCGGGGTCGCGCAGGATCTCTGCTGCAATATCGCGCGGTAGATATTTACCAAGAGCACTCTGCGCGAACTTTCGTTGCTCCGAGCCGACCGCGCGTGCGGCCATTCCAGCCGCCGCAAAAGCAAGGAGCCAACCGATCATCCAGCCAAAGGCAGGCAGGCCCTGTGTATCGACCCCGCGCGCCTGGAGGAAGAAGGGCACCACGGTGATTCCGGCGATTTGTGCCGCAATGATCGCTGCAACTGCGGCGGGCGGGGCATTGCTCATCGCCGTCAGCGCGGCGAGCAGGATCAAGCCGATTGCAGCCACCCATTTCACCCAGCTGGGAATTTGGGGTGCAATGGCGCCATCCAACTCCTGGGAGAGCATATGCGCGTAGGTTTCCACCCCCCATGTCAGCTTGGTTCCGGGCGCCCGGTTCATTGGCGTTTCGAAGATGTCGATATCTTCGATGTGCCCGCCAATCAGCACATATTTTCCCTCGATCTGCTTGCGAAACAAGTCGCTCGCCTCTGGGTTGGCGAACAACGCGTCCTGCGCAATGATATCAATCGGGATCGCCGCGAATACGGGGCTTTCGTTGGTGGCGGGTAGACGATAGCGGATGCTGCGATCATAATTTGCGAAGATGCTTCTGCTTTGCGGATGCATCGCGATCGGGAGGAAATCGGGTATACCCTTCTGCAGTTTTGGCCAGCTCCTCAAAACATTGTCATCGTCAGTTTCGATCATCACGCTCGCGGGCTTCACATTTCCCTCGGCGATCTGCTTCTGGAAACTCTCAATGAATTCCTGTTGCCACAGCATGATCTTGTCTTCGGCGGTGCTCGCAGATGCATAGGCAAGGAATGTGGGCGTTTTCATCGCACGAAAGGCCTTGATCAGCAACGGATCCTCGGGCTGGGCCTGATCAATCAGGATATCGATCCCGACGGCTTTGGGATGAAAACTGTCTATGCGAGCCAGCGCCTTGGCCAGAATCGTTCGATCAAGGGGAGAGCGCTTGCCCGTCGCCGCCAGCGTCTCG
>JANLQV010000139.1:0-11661 GCA_031368025.1 Sphingomonadales bacterium
ACTCGCGGAGCTTGACGACGCCGCACGCGCGTTGCGGGGCGACGGTGCCACGCCCGGCGGAACGCTCGTCGTCACAGCTCCGGTCGCATTCGGGCGGATCCATATCCTGCCTATCGCAACGAACCTGCTTCGCATCTACCCGACGCTAAAGGTTGAATTGACCCTGATCGATCGAGTGGTCCGGCTTGTAGACGAAGGAATCGACATTGCGGTCAGGATTGGCGATTTGTCCGACAGCTCGCTTCACGCGTTAAAGATCGCCGAGGTTCGTCGCATCCTTGTGGCCAGCCCCGGCTATCTTGCATCGTATGGGGTGCCTGCTCACGCGCCGGCGCTGCACGGGCACGCTCTGATTTCGTTTACCGAGATGGATCGCGCGCCCGAATGGCGGTTCGGGCCTGGCGGAAAACCTGCAATCCGGATTGAACCGCGGCTGACCGTGAATACGGCCGACGCGGCAATAGCGGCAGCGGTCGACGATATGGGAATCACTCGCGTTCTCTCATATCAAGCGCTTTCTGCGATTGCCTCTGGGCAACTGGTGACGATTCTCGACAGCCTGGCACCGCCTCCGGTTCCCGTTCACCTGGTCTATCAGGCCAACCGTCGTGCTTCAGTCAATGTGCGTGCATTTATCGAGGCCGCGCGCGGATATTTTGGCAAGCTAAACCTTTCCGGACCATCAGCAGGCGATTCAGCCATCAATGCTCAGGCCCAGATTTTGACAAACTCGGCCGTGAAGGGAAGCGTATCGATTGCGCCGTGAACCAGCACGACGAGCAACAGGCTGCGCGACCGTGCCCACAGAATGCCGAGCGCAAGCGCAATGGGTGAAAGCGTTGCAATAGTGAAGGCGGCGACCTGGAAGAGATCGGTGGAATAGCCATCGACTTCCGGCGTCCCCCTCAGCCAAAGGCCGGGCACATGGGTTAGCGCGAACAAGAGAGACGCAACGACGATGCCTGCGACCGGGGATTTCAGCCATGCCGAAAGGCGCGACTGGAGAATGGCGCGGAAGAGATACTCCTCGCACAGACCGGCTTCTATCGAAACCCATGCCCATGCACCTGCTACAGCAAAAGGAATCGCAATGCCGCTGAGGTGGAGCTTGGCAATCTGCTGAAGCGCAGGGCTGACCACACCGAGTAATGCAAAAGAGACTAGCGAAAATACGATGAGGGCAGGCCAGAAGCCGCGTCGGCCGATCCCCGCATCCCACAAGGGCCGGACCGAGCCGCCTGCCTTCAGCAGCACGAGGGACGGCAGAACGATGCTGACGACGAGCTTGAATCCCATCACGGCAATTTCCTGCATCTGCCCGGGTGGGATAGCGGCCTTCAGCGCCCCATAGAGCCAACCAAAAATGACCAGCGCATAGACCGCAAGATAGATCAGTACCGCCAGCGATTCGCGGCGGGGATTGGCGACGGGGGGTGCCGGCGCCTCCATTTTCCGCGTCAAAAACCAGGCCAATCCCGAAAACAGACCACCGAAAATCAGCAGTGACGCAATCGGAAACGTCCAGTCTGCGCCCTTTATCGCGAGATAGAGCGTCGAAGCCGCCCAGATCGCCAGATACCCGATCACGGCGTTTCGCGCCGCCGGGCTGCGGAATTCGCTCGAAGTCATGGGGTTGCCTCTCCGCGTTACCAATTCCTTTGGTGCACACCTTAGCGCCGAAGCGGCACCTGTAAAATCGCCTTGCTACATTGAAAAAATATTCAAAGGTGATTTCACGCGCTGATCGGCTTGCGGCACTTTCGCTCTATCATAACCGAATAAGAGGAGCACGACTTTGCCTATGGCCGGTTTGCGCGCTCCCGTTCTTCGTCAGTTCGATGAACCGTTCCGGCAACTGTTGGGACAATGCTGCGATGGAAACGTTCTTCTCGTCGCAGAAAATCGAACATGTTGCTCGAAAAATGGCGAAAAAGCTGGTGACCCCTACGGGAATCGAACCCGTGTTTCAGCCGTGAAAGGGCCGCGTCCTAACCGCTAGACGAAGGGGCCTTCGAAGCGAGCCGCGCGCTTAACAGAATAGGCGCGTGGGTCAACCGTGTTTGGCGTGGCAAACCGCTTGCAGCTTGTTTCCGTCGGGGTCACGGACATAGGCGCCGTAATAATTGGGGTGATAATGCGGGCGCGGCCCAGGCGCACCTTCATCGCTGCCGCCATGGGCCAGCGCGGCGGCGTAGAACGCATCAACCGTCACCCGCTCATTGCAGATGAAGGCAACATGGCTGCCATTGCCGTTCGTGGCCGGTTTGCCATCGAACGTGGGGCCGATAAAGATTTTGGGGCCGGCTGGTTCGCCATAGGCGATGCCGCCTGCATGTTCGAACAGCACCGGCTGCCCCAGCGCCGTCATCACCGCGTGCCAGAATGGCTTGGCGCGCGGCCAATCATTGGTGCCGAGCGTGATATGGCTGAACATCGTCGTTCTCCCTGTTCAATCCGCAAAGGCAATATCGTCGATGTGGAGTTCTGCTGCCGGACGCGATCCCCAGTCATCGATCTTCGCCCGGCCAGCAACCCAGAGCCGCCGGTCGCGGCCCGCGCCGAGGATCGCCTGGCCCAATTCGGTTTCCGATTGGCGGAAGGCGACCGTCTTCAACGATCGTCCGTCATCGCCCGCCATGACGGCGCGGACATGATTGGTGCCGACAATATCGGCCTTGATCACCCGCATCGGCCCCGCTGCAATCCGCGGTGCGGGCCAACCCATGCCATAGGGACCGCCGACCTCCAGCGCCTCGACAAGGGCAGGGGTGACGCCGCCGGTGGCGACCACGGCATCGAGCAACAGATTGCGATCCTCCCCCGACCGGCCGACATCGGCGGAAAGGCACTCTTCGAGGAAATCGGCAAAAGCGTCGATCCGGCTGGCATCAATCGTCAGCCCCGCCGCCATCGCATGTCCGCCGCCCGCAACGAGAAGCCCGGCATCCTTCGCCGCAAGCACCGCCGCGCCAAGATCGACACCCGAGACTGAGCGGCCAGACCCTTTGCCGACACCCTGGGCATCGACAGCGATCACAATCGCCGGGCGATTGAACTTCTCTTTCAGGCGCCCGGCGACAATCCCGATCACGCCGGGATGCCAGCCATTGCCTTTGACCACGGCGACCGCGCGGTTCCCCTGGCCGATTGCGGCGGCCTCGGCTTCTTCCTGAACCCCCGCCTCGATCACGCGCCGATCATTGTTGAGCTGATCGAGTTCTTCCGCGATCATGCGCGCCTCATCCGGGTCGGTCGTGGTCAAAAGCCGCACACCCAGATCGGATTTGCCGACGCGGCCCCCGGCATTGATCCTCGGCCCCAGCGCAAAGCCCAGATCGGAACAGATCGGCGCACGTTTGAGCCGCGACGCCGTAATCAACGCATCAAGCCCGACATTGCGCCGCCCGGCCATGATCTTGAGGCCCTGCGCGACAAAGGCGCGGTTGAGCCCGCGCAACTGGGCGACATCGGCGACCGTTCCCAGCGCAACAATATCAAGTAATTCTAAAAGGTTGGGTTCGCTCCTTGCCGAAAAATGTCCACGCTCTCGCAACACCCGGATCAGCGCAGCCCCTAGCAGCCATGCCATGCCAACTGCGGCCAGATGACCAAACGCCGCGCCTTCGCCTTCATCCAACCGGTTTGGGTTGACCAGCGCGAACGCGACGGGAAGTGCGGTCGCACATTTGTGATGATCGACCACAATCACATCAACGCCCGCCGCTTTGGCCATCGCCAGCGCCTCAAACGCCTGCGCCCCGCAATCGACGGTCACGATCAGGGTCGATCCATCCTGCGCAAGCTTCACCAGGGCTTCGCCGGACGGGCCATACCCTTCCATCAGCCGGTCGGGGATATAGGCACCCGCCTCAAGCCCGAGGTCGCGCAGCAGGCGGATGAGCAGCGCCGCAGAGGTCGCGCCATCCACATCATAATCGCCAAAGACGGTGACCTTCTCGCCAGAAAGAACGGCATCGGCCAGACGCGCGGCGGCGGCATCCATATCGCGGAAAATCGAGGGATCGGGCATGAACGCCCGGATCGTCGGATTGCGATGCGCCGCAAGCGCGTCTGGCGGGCATCCCCGGGCGAGCAACAACTGATCGACCAGATCATCACATTCCCCCGCCGCCCCACGCCACGCCCATATCTGGCCAGAGATCGAACGCGGGAAGGAAAGGGGGGCGGGCATGGCATTGGCTTAGGCGGAACATGGTCGCCGCCGCAATGACTTACTTGGACTTGTCCCCCTTCTCCGGCGGCGGCTTGGCGTCCAGCGATAGCCCGTCGCGATTGAGCTTCAGGTTGATGCCGACATCGCCGACGCTGGTATCGAGCGAGATGCTGCTGTCATTGCCGACGGTGATCGTGCCGTCATTGCCCAGTTCGATCGGCGGGATCATCGGTGTCTGGTCATTTTCGGGCTGGTCGGCGGGTTTGGGCGGGGCGGGGGGTGCGGCTCCGCTGATCGCTTGCACCATGAAGTCGCGCCAGATCCGTGCAGGCACATTGCCGCCGTTGATGCCGCGCAACGGCGTATTGTCATCATTGCCGACCCAGACGCCGACCACCAGATCGCCGGCAAAGCCGATGAACAGAGCGTCGCGATTGTCCTGGCTGGTGCCGGTCTTGCCGTAAGCTTTGACGCGCAGAGCGGCGGCATGGCCCGTCCCTTCGTTGATTGGTGCGGCCAGCAATTCCATCAACATATCCTGCGTGTTCGAGCCAAAGCTGCGCTCGGATGAAAGCAGTTTGGCAAAAAAACCGGGCTGATCGGTCGGGAGGCCATGTGGCGTGACCGGATAGTGTTTCGCCGCCACTGCCGCATAGGCCGAGGTCAGTTCGAGCAGGGTCACGCCCGAGGTTCCCAGCGCGAGGCTCGGATCGGCTGAAAGCGGGCTTTTGATCCCGAGGTCGTGCGCGGCGCTGATCACTGCCGTGTCGCCCAGTTTCTGGTAGAGTTTGACTGCGGCAACATTGCTCGATTTCGCAAAGGCCTGTTTCAGCGTGATTTCGCCGCGATAGTGTTCGCCGCTATTCTTGGGGCGATAGCCGCCGGTGGTGATCGGGCTGTCATCAATCATGCTTTCGGGCGTCATCCCCGTGCGCAAGGCGGCGAGATAGACGAACAGCTTGAATGTCGATCCGGGCTGACGCCGCGCCTGTGTCGCACGATTGAACGGCGATTTGTCGTAGGAACGCCCGCCGATCATCGCGACAACTTCGCCATTGGGATGCATCGCCACCAATGCGACCTGCGCGTTCCCGAGCGGCGCCCCGGCAATCGCGACGCGCGCGATCTTCTGCATCCGGGCATCTAGCGTCGTCTTGATCTTCTGTTCGCCGTAGGATTCCTGGGCCACAGCACGCGCCTGTGGCATCGCCCAATCGGCAAAATAGGTGCCGGTCGGCAAGCCCGCCTGTTCGTGCCGGTCTAAAGTCGCGGGCGAGGTTGCCCTGGCCTTGGCCTCGCTAATGAAGCCGGCAGAGACCATTGCATTGATGACCATCTGCGCACGTTTCTGCGCTGCTTTGGGATTCTTCGTCGGGGCCAGCCGTGAGGGTGCCTGCACCAGACCCGCCAGCAATGCCGCCTGCGAGAGAGTCAGGCGCTCGGGCTGACGATCAAAATAATGGAGAGAGGCTGCGCGCAGCCCATAAACATTGTCGCCAAAATAGACGTTCGAAAGATAGCGTTCGAGGATTTCATCCTTGGTCAGCCACGCCTCGAGCCAGAACGCGATGAGCATTTCGCGGGCCTTGCGAGACAGGCTGCGCTCGGGCGTCAGGAAGGTGATCTTGGCAAGCTGCTGGGTGATCGTGCTGCCACCCTGCGTCCCGCCGCTGCCCATATTGTTCAAAGTGGCGCGGACAACGCCGCGCGGATCGACCCCCCAATGCGAGTAGAAACGCCGGTCTTCGATTGCGATAAAGGCCTGGGTCACATGCGCAGGCAGCTTCGTCACCTTGACCGGCTCGGCCATGATCGCGCCGTTGCGGGCGAACGCCTGACCATCTGCGGCGAGCAAGGTCAATTGTGGTGGAGCAATGGGCTGGAGCGATTTGGAAAGCGGTGCCGTCAGGATCAGCCAAACAAACAGCAGGACGAACAGGATCGCCGAAGCAATCAGCCCGCGCTTGATCCAGACCCACCGCTTTGCCCAGCGCGAAGGCGGCGCAACAGGCGTAATTCCCGGCTCATCCTCATAGGGCGCGATCCAGTCGCGACCATAGGCAGGATCATCGGGCTGGAGCAAAGGACCGGGCATTGGTGCTGTATTACAAGTCTATAACAGTGCTGGCGAGAGGGAAATTTCGCTTACGCCGTCTTGCGATGCTCACCCTTTACCCAGCGCACCGTGCCTGAACTGGCGCGCATGACGACGCTTTCGGTTGTCATCGTGCCATTGGCCAGCCGCTTGACCCCGTCGAGCAGCGAACCGTCGGTCACGCCTGTCGCGGCAAAGATGCAATCGCCCTTGGCCAGTTCCTTGAGATCATAGATATAATCGAGATCCGTGATGCCCCATTTGCGTGCGCGGCTCTTTTCATCGTCGTTGCGGAACAGCAGGCGGCCTTTGAATTGCCCGCCGACACACCGCAACGCGGCCGCGGCCAGCACACCTTCAGGCGCGCCGCCCGAACCCATATACATGTCAATCGTCGTGTCCGGGTCAGTGACTGCGATCACGCCGGCCACATCGCCATCGGGGATCAGCATGATCCCGCAACCAATGCCGCGCAGTTCGGCGATCAGCTTTTCGTGGCGCGGACGATCAAGCACGCACACGATGATCTCGTGGGGCTGCACGCCCTTGGCCTTGGCCACCGCTGCGACATTCTCCGTCGGCGTCTTGCGCAGGTCGATAATGTCGTCGGGATAGCCGGGGCCGACCGCGAGCTTGTCCATATAGACGTCGGGCGCGTTGAGCAGGTTGCCTTCTTCGGCCACAGCCAGCACCGCCAGCGCATTGGGGCCAGCCTTTGCAGTAATCGTCGTGCCTTCAAGCGGATCAAGCGCAATGTCGATCTTTGGGCCGGTTCCAATCGCGCTGCCGACCTTTTCGCCGATGAACAGCATCGGCGCTTCGTCGCGCTCACCTTCACCGATGACGACAGTGCCGTCCATCGCCAGTTCGTTGAGTGCGGCGCGCATTGCTTCGACAGCGGCGGCATCGGCAGCTTTTTCGTCGCCGCGACCGATCAGTTTGGAGGCAGAAATGGCCGCCGCCTCGGTGACGCGCACCATTTCGAGGACGAGGACGCGATCAAGGACTTTGGATGGCATGACCATTGCTTTGGAGATTCCCTGTGACAAGTTGAGGAGCGGATAGGCGCGGACTGGTTAAAAATCCAGAATAGGCATCATCATCGGGGCGCCGACTAGGCTGCGTGAGCCCGAAAGCGCAGCGAGCGCGGCGGTCACGGCACTTTCCGGTCCTTCATGCGTTGTCATGACCACCAGCACGCCGCCGCCGGGCGCTTCGCCACGCTGGATCATGCTTTCAATGGAAACACCTGCATCGCGCATTGCCGCCGTAAGTTCGGCGAGAACGCCCGTCCGGTCAGCCACGGCGAAGCGCAGATAGGCGCGGCCCTCGCGCTTGCCAGGGTCTGCCGTGCCCGGATGGGCTAGGCTGGCCACCGGCATCGCAAAGGCAGGACCATATTCACCGCGCGCAATGTCGATCAAGTCGGCAACAACGGCGGACGCGGTCGGCCCTTCGCCTGCGCCGCGGCCTTCGAAGAACAACCGCCCGACAAAATTGCCTTCGGCGACCACCGCATTCATCGAGCCTGCGACGTGGGCGAGCGGATGGCTGATCGGCACGAGGCAGGGATGAACGCGCTGGAACAGGCCGTCCGCCCCTGCATCTGCCAACCCGACGAGCCGGACGCGAAAGCCAAGCGCGCGGGCCTGAGCAATGTCGCCCGCCATGACATCACGAATGCCGGTGCAGTTCACCGCATCGAAATCGAGCCGCGTGCCAAACGACAGCGAGGCGAGGATCGCCAGCTTGTGCGCAGCGTCGACCCCGTCAATGTCAAAGCTGGGGTCGGACTCGGCATAGCCTAGCGCCTGTGCATCGGCCAACACCTCGCCAAAGTCCCGGCCTTCGCTTTCCATCGTCGTCAGGATATAATTGCACGTGCCGTTCAGAATGCCATAAACGTGCGTAATCTCATTGGCGGCGGCGCCTTCGCGCAAGCCCTTGATGACCGGTATTCCGCCTGCCACCGCCGCTTCGTATTTGAGCGCAACATCGGCATCCTCAGCTGCTTTGGCGAGCGCCACACCGTGATGCGCGATCATTGCCTTGTTGGCGGTCACGAATGCTTTGCCATTGGCAATGGTCGCTTCGGCAAGCGCAAGCGCGGGGCCATCCGCCCCGCCAATCAGCTCAACCACAACATCGACATCGCCCTGCGATGCCAGTGCCACCGGATCGTCGCTCCACGTGAAGCCTGACAGGTCAACCCCGCGATCACGGCCACGGTTGCGCGCCGAAACGGCGACGATTTCGATCGGGCGGCTCGCACGCCTGGAAATCAGTTCACGATTGGTCTCAAGCAGCTTGATGACGCCGCCGCCCACCGTTCCAAGACCTGCCAATGCAACACGCAACGGTTCACTCATGCCCGTATTTCCCTTGAATTTGGGCGCTCTCTAAGCGGAGGCAGCCGCGAAGGGAAGGGCTACTCACGAGAATTGATGAACCACATCGCCACAGCCAGCGTTAATCTAACCCAAACGATATGTCCCACCCCGGAACACCCCAGATTTGGGGGCATCCGACAGGCAAAAATGGCGCTAAGGGCCGGGTTCCGCGGCATTGCGGACGGCGAGTCGAAACAGGGTGAAGGTGGCATCAATCAGGATCAGGCGCGGGCCGGGCCGCACGATCCGTCGCATTCGCGGCGCCGCGATGCTGTGCGTTATGGCGATGCTCACATCCTGTGTCATTCCGCTGGCTGCCTCGCGTGCGCCGACAGGTTTCTCGATCGCGTTAGAGGCAGCGCAACCCTTTGATGCAAGTGCGGGACTGACCGGCGTGATGACGGCTGAGGCTCCGGATGCGCTTCAGCCGCAAACACCGGAGTTTTCGCCGACAGTGTTGGTACCAGGGCCCGCCGCAAACCCGTTCAAATCGCAGGGCAATGCGCAGGACAGGCTACGCGCGTCGCTCTGCCTGACGGCCGCAATTTACTATGAAGCCGGGAACGAGCCTGATGAGGGGCAGCGCGCGGTGGCGCAGGTCGTCCTCAATCGTGTCCGCCATCCGGCCTATCCCGACACAGTCTGCGGTGTCGTCTATCAGGGCACCGAACGGAACGACACACTGTGCCAGTTCACCTTCGGATGCGACGGATCAATGGCGCGCATGCCCGTCTCATCGGTCTGGGGTCGCGCTCGCCGCAATGCACAGGCTGCACTTTCGGGCGCTGTCTATGCGCCGGTTGGCCTTGCCACACACTATCACACGCGGGCCGTCAATCCGGGCTGGAACAGGGCACTGACGCCCACCGCGATTGTCGGTGCACACATCTTCTTTCGCTGGCCGGGCGGGGCAGGCAGCCCCAATGCGTTCTACGCATCCTATCGCGGTAATGAACCGATCCCGGGCCCCAAGCCCAAGCTGTTCTTGCCAGCTGTGCCGTTGGAAATGGCTGGCCTGCCTATCCGGCTCGCGGTTCAAACGCCACTGCCCGACGCGATAGTTGCGCGCATCGCAAGCATCGCGCCGAGTGCGTCGGTTTCCGCCGACCGCCGCTATGTGACGGGCAGCCTGCCCGAAAGCGACATCCGCGAGGAATACCGCAATTCCGGCCAACGGATCACGCGCTGACAAGCGAAAGGGGCCGCGCAGGGAACGCGACCCCTTATTGGATCAATGCCATAGCCCGGTTATTTGCTGGCGATGGCAAAGTTGCCAGCAAGCGACGCTATATGCGGTTGAGCGAAGTTGACCGCGCGATCATAGCATTTTTTGCCTTCGATCATCGCAACCAGACTGCGATCGCCATCCACAATGCAGACGGTCTTTGCGGCATAGGAAATGCGGCGGGCCAGTGTGTCCCGACCAGCAGGGCTGGCAAGGTTGAGATCGGCAGTGCGCACCTTTGTTGACGCCGGAGCGGCAAAGGCCGTGGCGGATACAAAGGCACTGGCTAACGCTGCGAGGGCCAAAACGGACTTGTTCATCTTCATTCTCCTTGATTATCTGTGTGCCGCAGCGGAGTTAAGGGATGGGGAACGCTGCGGCACGATTCAGGAGCTAGTGGATGCTGTGCGTCGAGGCGCGTGCCCTTCGACAAAGATGCCAGTGTATTAGATAAACAACACAGTTGAACGACAAGCGACTGTTCGTGCATGACGGACGGCCAATCCCCCTTGCCACATACGAACAAATCTGGAACAGGGCGCTTCATGTTGACTCATATTTCCGTGCGCGGCGCGCGCGAACACAACCTCAAGAACGTGGATGTCAATATTCCGCGCGATACCCTCACAGTGATCACCGGCTTGTCAGGTTCGGGGAAATCGAGCCTTGCCTTTGATACGATCTATGCTGAGGGCCAGCGGCGCTATGTGGAGAGTCTGAGCGCTTATGCGCGGCAGTTCCTCGAGATGATGCAGAAGCCTGATGTCGATCATATCGAGGGGCTGAGCCCGGCAATCAGCATCGAACAGAAGACGACGAGCCGCAATCCGCGTTCGACCGTCGCGACCGTGACCGAGATTTACGATTATATGCGGCTCCTTTGGGCGCGGGTCGGGATTCCCTATTCGCCTGCGACTGGCCTGCCCATCGCCGCACAGACGGTGAGCCAGATGGTTGATCGCGTCATGACGCTGCCGGAAGGGATGCGCGCCTATCTGCTCGCGCCCGCCGTGCGCGGTCGCAAGGGCGAGTATCGCAAGGAACTGGCCGAATGGCAGAGGGCGGGCTTCACACGCGTGCGGATCGACGGGCTGTTCTTCGACATCGAGGATGCACCGGCGCTCGACAAGAAATACAAGCATGACATCGAGGTGGTGGTTGACCGGATCGTCGTGAGGCCCGGCATCGAGACGCGTCTGGCGGAATCGTTCGAGGCCGCGCTCAAACTGGCCGACGGTCTGGCCTTTCTCGACCTGGCCGATGCGCCCGACGAGCCTGCAGATCCCAAGGTCGTGCTTGGCGACAATGCCCCGCCGGGCCGCATCATCTTTTCTGAAAAATTTGCCTGCCCTGTATCCGGCTTCACGATCCCGGAGATCGAGCCGCGGCTATTCAGCTTCAACGCCCCGCAAGGCGCATGCCCGGCCTGCGATGGGTTGGGCGAGCGGCTCTATTTCGATCCCGAACTGGTCGTCCCCAACGAAGCCCTGTCAATCAAGGCCGGAGCGATCGTGCCCTGGGCCAAGTCCAATCCGCCCAGTCCCTATTATATGCAGGTGCTGTCCAGCCTCGCGCGGCATTACGGCTTTGCGATGGACACACCGTGGAACCAGTTGCCCGAAGAGATCCGCGACGTGATCCTCAACGGCTCGGGCGGGACGATCATCCGCCTGACCTTTCAGGACGGGCGCAAATCCTATGATGTGAACAAGACGTTCAACGGTGTCGTCGGCAACCTCAACCGTCGGATGCTCCAGACCGAGAGTGCCTGGATGCG
>JANLQV010000212.1:0-3439 GCA_031368025.1 Sphingomonadales bacterium
CCGAGAGCATCGGCCGCCTCGCGCATGCGCTGTCCGAGCGCTGGAAAAAGCTCGACATCATGGTGATGAATGCAGCCATGCTTGGGACGCTTGCCCCGGTCCAGCATCTCGATGCAAAAGAATTCGCCAAGATATTTACGCTCAATGTCAGCGCACAGGCCGCGTTGATTGCCGCATTCGATGCGTTGCTTCGCCACAGCGGCAAGGCGCGGATCATCGGCATCACATCAAGCGTCGGGGCCAAGCCACGCGCCTATTGGGGCGCATATGGCGCGTCGAAAGCGGCATTCGATACGCTCTTGGGATCCTATGCTGAGGAAAATCGTAATATCGGGCGAATTTCGGTCGCGATCGTTGATCCGGGTGCCACCCGCACGAAGATGCGCGCATTGGCCTATCCCGGGGAGGATCCAGCATCGTTGAAGGCACCCGAGGTGGTTGCGCAGCGGATTCTTGGCCTCCTCACAGGTGGATTTGAAACCGGCCGTCGCGAACGGGTCGATTAACCATTTCTGATATCGGGATGTTAGCCATTCCGCTCGATAACGGGTGTCGGGACCAGCATTGTCAGGATTGTACGATGCCCGAATATACACTTTACCAGTCTGCATCGCAGGAAGATCGCTGCGGCGTCCGCATTCCGATGCGGCTTGCTGCAAAGCTTCGTGCCTCAGGATCGCCCGGCTTCGAAGTCACCGTCTATGACCTTTCGATCAGCGGCTTTTGCTGCGACGCTGTGACGGGCATGCGGCCCGACGCCTTGTGCTGGGTGACATTGCCAGGCCTTTCCAGCCTTCAGGCCAAAGTTATCTGGAATGACGGTTCACGTGTCGGCTGCGCGTTCGATCATCTGATGAATGTTGCCGTGCTCGACCGGATTGTTGCCGTCTATGGCGGCCAGAGTCATCACTCGCTCTCCACCGCCCGCTGAACTGCCTTGTAGAACTCCTGCCGCTCCGCCCCGACGCCATCGGGGTCGGTTGCGGTCGGCCAGTTCCCGTTTGATGCAATCACGAGCTTGCGCTTCGGGTCGATGAAGATGCCCTGGCCAAAAATGCCCTGAGCGGCAAAACTGCCATCGTCATAGGTCCACCACTGATAGCCATAGCCGCGACCGGGTTCGCCAATATCGGCCTGCTTTGTCGTGGCGTGGGGCAGCCAGTCATCGGGCAGGACATTCTTTCCGCCTGCGACGGCTCCACCCAGAATGAACACGCCAAACCGTGCATAATCCCTCAGCGTTGCCGAGATGCAGCATCCGCTGATTTCATGATCGGTCGCGCCGAGCATCCAGACCGCATCCGTTTCCATCCCGAACGGTTTCCACACTTTTTCCGAGAGATAGGCTGAAAGCGTCTTGCCGGTGGCACTGGAAACGAGGACGCCGATGAGGTTGGTCTCACCCGTCTTGTAAACCCATTTGCTCCCCGCTGGCGCCTCACGCGGCAGCGTGCGCATGTAGCTGACCGTCACATCGACGCCGGGTTCGGGCTTTTGAAGGTTGAAAAGTGCGACGTCTGATTTCGGATCGGTGTAATCTTCATTCCATTTTACACCTGAGGTCATCGTCAGCAATTGCCGAACGGTAACATCATCATACGGCGAACCTTTCAGATCGAGCATGTAAACAGTCACCTTGTTTTCTAGGCTTTTGATGGCACCATCCTTGATGGCCGCCCCCACCAAAGTCGAGGTGAACGATTTGGCGACAGAAAAGCTTGTCCAGCGCCCTTGTGGGCCATAGCCCAGCGCATATTTCTCGAACCGGATACTGCCATCCTGGATGATAATCAGCCCGGCATTGCGTTGGTGCTGCATGAATGCATCGATATTGATGTCGAGCTTGATCGGTTTCCCGATGGTCAGCGGGTGGACGGGGCCGCCCGCGCTGATCGTGTTGGTCTTGACGATCTTTTCCATCGCCCGGAACGAAGCATCGCGTTGATCTTGTGTCCAGAACAGCACATTCCGATCCTTTGGCAGGTCGCGCACGGGGTGTGCGCTAGCCACTATATGCAGCAATGTTGCGGCCAGAATCCAGTGCCGCAATGTCTACTTCCTTTACCAGGGTGACTTGCGCGACTGTGATTCCGCCGCCGCGAAACCCGCCCTCGCAATACATCAGATAATATCGCCACAAATCGACAAAGCGCTGGTCGAATGCCGAAGGCAGATTGCCCGTTTCCAGTGCATCGTCAAACCGGACGCGCCAACGCCGCAATGTTTCTGCATAATGCAGCGGGAAATGATGCGGCGCGTCCCAACGAAGGCCGCGTTCTTCGGCAAGGGCCCGGAATTTGCTCTCGGACAGAAGCATTCCGCCGGGAAAGACATAGGTCTGGATAAAGTCGGCACTGGCGGCATAGGCATCGAAAATGTCATCGGCGATGGCGATATACTGGATTGCCGCCCGACCGCCCGGTTTCAGGCGACGCGCGATCATGTCGAGATAGGCGGGCCAATATGCCTTGCCGACCGCTTCGACCATTTCGATCGAGGCGATCGCATCATATTGACCGTCGACATCGCGATAGTCGCAAAGCTGATAGTGCACGCTGCCTGCCGTCGAACCCGCCGCCTGTTCGGCCCATAGCCTTTGCGAAGGGGAAAGCGTGATCGCAGTCACGCGATGGCCCAGTTCGGCGCAGCGTCTGGCGAAATGGCCCCAGCCGCAACCAACCTCGAGAATGTTCGATCCGGGTGCCAGTCCCAGCCTCTCGATCAGCGCTGCGACCTTGCGCTCTTGCGCCGATTCCAGGCCCTCTTCGCCGTTCAGCGGTTCTGAAAAGAGCGCGCTTGAATAGCTCATCGTCTGGTCGAGCCACGTCCGATAAAAATCATTGCCCAGATCATAATGCGCCATGATGTTCCGCTGCGCGCCCTTGCGGCTGTTGCGGTTGAGCGCATGAGCGATCCGCCGTGCCATACGTGAAAGACCCGACGCCCGGCCGGCCCGCCCCAAACTCACCCGGTTGCGCATGAACAGGTCAAACAACGGCACGGGGTCAGGGCTGGACCATTCGGCTTTTGCCCAGGCTTCGTACCAACCGGCTGATCCTGAGCGCGCCAGCCGGACAAGCGCCCGCCAGCTCTTCAGTTCGACCTTTGCGACCGGCCCCGGGGACTGTCCGCCAAGAATGCGGTAGCTGCCATCGGGCAGCATCGCTTCGATCGAACCCGATGCAAGCCCGGCATGCACCCGGTCGAGCACGCGGTGAAATCGCTGGGCCACAATCCGTGCCCACAGGCGTGGCGTGGACGCCGCAACCGGCTGGCCCCATTTGGAAGACTGGGTATTCATAGCTTTACAGACTTTGGCTGAGTGACATCATGAGCGCAAGTTTCACCGGATCAATGCGCATCACGAACGCTGCGCATTGCGGCGAGCGCCCGTTCGCGTGCTTCCCGGTGACCGATGATCTTGGCCGGATAACTGGCA
>JANLQV010000227.1:0-14913 GCA_031368025.1 Sphingomonadales bacterium
CATCATCGCCCAGGTCGCCGGTTCGGGCACCGCCGAACTGACGGTAAGGTTTTTGAATTTGAACCCGTCAATTTTTCCGTCTGCATTATTGAACGCGGCGCCGACGAGCCAGATATTGCCAACATTACCGGCCGGATTCAGCAACCTGGTGTTGGCTGAGCCGCCGCCTGTGAGTGTGGAATAGCCACCGTTGAATATGCCCGAAAGCGTCGCGTAGCTCTGGTTGTTAAGTGCAGGCTGAGAGTTCCAGGCGATGTTCGTCGTCCCGAACGCAACCGTGGCATCGGTATCGGGACCATTGCCAAGCGTGAACGGGGTGAAAGTGCCCGACTCGAATTTCACAGCGCGATCGAATTGAAAGACAAAGAAATCATAGCGGTTCTGGTTGTCCGCGATGTGCGTATTGCCCGATCCGTTTTCATCGCCAGATGTCACGCCCAGTCCGCTGCTATAGGCGCCCAGGTAAGAGTCCTGAACAACCCCGGCTGCGGTTGGCGCCGAAAGGCTCCAGCCCGTGACGCGAAGGTTGATCGTGGTGCTGCCCTGCGTTGCCGAATAGATTCTTGAATTCGCGTCGGCGCCGGTTGTGCTCGATGATCCGGTCAGCCCGAACACGAAGGCCGCCGCGTTCGCGGGTGACACACCAACTGCGCCCGAAAGAGTGAGCGCACATACTGTTGAATAGATACCAAACGAACGACTGAGCATCACAAACCCTTCAAAAAACTGAATCCTGAATGCCCTAGCAATTGCGATCGGTCCATACAGAAAATGCGCCAATTTCCGACGATTTGTCTTGTTTTGAAACGCTCTACTGACTGTCCCAAGGCCATGCGGCGGCCGCCATTAACCACCAACGCCATATGATTTTCGTCATTTAAATCCGGCGCCTTTCGATACGTGCCAAACAATGGCCGTCAGGATGCTTTTCAAGCAGTCTGCCCAAGAATGCCGCGTTCGGTTGCGATGATCGAAGCAAAGCTTGGCCGGGCGAAAATCGAGTCGCGATAGGCAACCAGCTTCGGATAGGCAGATGCGTCAGGCGCCGCCCCGGCGTGACCAAGATTCACCAAAATCGTGCAAACCGCAATATCGGCCAGCGTGAATGCATTCCCAACAAGGTAGCCCGAAGCAGGAATCTGGGTTTCGAGCCATGCGAGGATGGGCGGCAATTCAGTCGCCTGCGCTTCGGCGGCAACCGAGAGATCAGACGGCCGGCCAAGCAGCTTTGCCACGATGCGATTGAAGAATATCTTCCCCATCGGCTGGATCAGGATCGTGTCGGCGAATTCGTCGAACCAGATCGTGCGACCGCGCGCTTTTGGTTCAGCCGGGATGAGTGCAGGGGCCGGATGCCTGGCCTCGATATACTGGACGATCGCAGAAGAATCGCAGAGCGTGTAATCGCCATCACTGAAGGCGGGAATTTTGCCGAACGGACTCATCGCGCGAAAGGCCGGATCTTCGCCCCCTGGAAAGGTCGGCTTCACGTCAAGCGGCACGCCCTTTTCGGCGGCGAAGACAATCACCTTGCGGACGAAGGGGGAGAGCGAATTTCCATACAAGATCATGACAATAACCCTTTTAAGTTTCGAATCAAAACTTACAATGAACCCCAAGATGATGCAAGATCGAAATCAAGGTTGCGTTGCAGGCTGGCTCTGCCATCATTCGCCGGCGGAGGAACTTTAGTGACATTCAGCCTGCTCGTTGTTGCCAGTATTGTCTTTTTTATCCTGTTGAACGACCAACGCGGTCGAATCCGCCGGATTGAGGATCGGATCGATGCCCTCATCCTGCGCGACGTTGAAGGTTTCGTTCAAGACGTGCCGCCGGCATCAGTGCCTCGACCGTCCTCTCCTGCCGCGCCCGCGCGCCTGACGGTCCGGGCGTCGGCGTTGCAGATTCCGCCGCGCGTGCAGGTCGCACCGCCTCCGCCAATAGCGCCCGTAGAAGTGTCGCGGTCTGCGCCACCCGAACCGATCAGGACTTTTGCCGCCAGTTTCGAGGCGATGGCCGGCGGCAAGCTGCCGATCTGGATCGGGGGTGTCGCGCTGATCCTCGCAGGCTTTTTCCTCGTGCGATACTCGGTTGAACAGGGACTGCTCGGCCCCGGCGCACGGACCATACTCGCCGCGTTGCTCGGCCTGATCCTGCTCGGCAGCAGCGAAGCCGCGCGCCAAATCAAGCGCTTTGCCGCAGACCCGCGCGTAGGACAGGCACTCGCCGGAGCCGGAATCGCCAGCCTTTATGCCACGCTTTACATGGCAAGCGCGCTTTATGGATTGATAGGCCCGCTCGCTGCATTCCTGCTGATGGCGCTCGTCACTGCGGGAGCGCTGTTCCTCTCGCTGAGGCACGGGCCGCCAACCGCAATCATGGGCCTCATCGGCGGATTTTCAGCACCCTTCCTTGCTGAAGCGTCAGGCAGCCTGGTCCCGCTGCTTGTCTATCTCGGGCTGTTGATTGCAGGCCTGTTCGCGCTGGCAATCCATCGCGGCTGGCTGTGGCTCGCGCTCGCTGCAACGGGCGGAGGTGCCCTGTGGACACTCGGCATCATGATCGCCGACTTGAGCGGGCTTGGCATTGCAGTCGGCGTTTTTATTGTCATTCTCGCGCTCGCCGCGACGCAGGTCCTGCCAAAAACGCGTGAGATCGATCCCCGGCTCCGCCTTTTGCCAATGCTGGTCGGCTTTCTGCAACTTGCCCTGTTCGCGCCGCTGATTGATTTTGCCGCAAGTGGATGGGCACTTTATGGCCTGTTATCAGCCGCCAGCCTGTGGCTCGGTTGGCGCGAGCGGCAATTGATGCCGGCAAGTATAGCCGCGCTTGGCCTTGTCCTGATCTTGCTCGGCGGGGCATTTTTCCGCCTTTCGGAACTCGCTGTCTGGGCGGCGATCGGAACAACAATTCTGTTCGCCCTTCCCGGCCATGTGCTTGCTCGCCGCGACGGGACCGATCGCTGGTGGACGTTGCTGGCGTTGGGCGGAACTACGGGGCCGCTGCTGGTTGCCTTTCTGACGCGCGGGACGGGGCTCCTCCCCAATCATGACTGGGGCTGGCTGTTTGCAGCAGCGGCGATCATCTGTGCTTCGCTCAGCTGGCGCGCGCGGGACGAAGGCTGCGCGAAGGGCATGCCTGACTGGGCGCTGGCCGGGGGAGCATTGGCGGCCGCCATCATGGGGCTTTTCGCGGGCCTGTTGTGGTTCCTTCCGCTTTGGCATGCCGTGGTAACGCTCGCCATCGCGCTTGGCATTGCCGGTTGGGCGCGCCGCACCGGCGATCGCTTCCTTCGGCATGCCAGCCTTCTGACCGGCGGGCTTGGCGCGCTGTTCTGGCTCGTAGCCCTCGGCGAACATATTGAAGTATTGGGATCGGTTCTAGGGGATCGTCCCGCCCCAGCCATCCAACCTGTGCTTGCCTTGCTGATGATTCCGGCCGTTGCTGCCGCCGGACTGGCCTGGCTGCACCGGAACCACGGCGCGGATCAGCCCCTTCGCTGGCTGGCGCTGGGCCTCATTCTGGCCGTTGCTCTCGCGCTGGTGCCGATAGACTGGCACCCGGTCATTCTGGCGGTGGCCGTCACTGCGGCTATTATTTTGCCCGACTTGGGAGTGCTGCCGCTACGCGCCCAAGAAGGATTGCTGGCGGCCTTGGGGCTCTTCCTGCTCATCCCCCTTGCGCCATTCGCGGGTATCATCGCTGAATCGCTGATCGGGATGCGTCTGCATTACCAGCATCTCCCCGTGATCCTCTCATCCGCAATCAGCCTGGCCTTGCCGGCCGCATTAGTTGCCGCTGGCCTTTGGCAAGGGCGCAGCCGGCTGGCGAGACGCGTGCGCACGACCGGATGGATCGGTGTGAGCACCCTTGTCCTTGCGATATTCTATGCACTTGCCAAACAACCTTTCAGCATTGCCACCGATCCGCAGTTCCTGGTCCACGGCTTCATAGAGCGAGCGCTTCTGACCCAAGCCTTGTTCGCCGCCGCCATGTTGATCGTGTTGCGCGCACCCGGTGCCTGGCGACGCTGGGCGCTGCTGCCGCTGGGGGCGGCGTTGTTCCGAATGGTCTGGTTCGATGCCGTGCTGCTCAATCCGCTGCTGGTTTCACAGCATGTCGGCACCATTCCGCTGTTCAACGCCGCCACCTTGCATGCAGGATTGGCCGCGCTCTGGCTTTGGCTGGCAGCGCCGCGCCTTGCCATCGCTCGTCTGGAACTACCCTTGAAGCTTGGATCGCTCCTCCTGATGCTGACCGCAACCTTGGTGGCTGTGCGCCAGGCGTTCCATGGAACGTTGCTCGACGCGCCACAAATTTTCCGGGAAGAACATTACAGCTACTCGGTTGCGTTCCTGGCCCTTTCGATCCTTTGGCTGTGGCGCGGGATCAGGAGTGACGCTGGCTGGTTGCGTGTCGCGGGGCTTGCGGTGCTGACTCTCACGACGTTCAAGGTCTTTCTCATCGACGCATCTGCGCTTGAAGGCTTGCTCCGTGTGCTTTCCTTCCTCGGGCTGGGCGCCGCGCTGATCGGAATTGGCTGGGGTTATGGCCGCTTCGCTGCCGGAACTGAAAAGGCCTCGCCCGCAGTGCCCGCACAAGCGAGCTGATCGATGCGCCTCGCGATCCTCAGGCCCGCCGACGACTATTATGTCAGATGGCAAACCGACGCCGACGATTATAAACGGTTGTTCGGCGATGCGCTGGAATTGCGAATCTGGAGCGACCCGGGCGACCTCTCGGGCTTCGACCTGATCCTGCCGCTTCTCGCTTGGGGATATCAGCGCGAACCGGCCCGCTGGTATGGTTTGCTTGACACCTGGAAAGGGTTGCCGTTCGCCAACGGGCTGGAAACACTGCGCTGGAACACCAACAAGGCCTATCTGCGCGACATGGATGCGCGGGGCGTTCCGATCGTTCCAACCCAAATCGCCGCGACACTTGGCCCAACAGACATCGCCGATGCCCGCGCCCTTTTCGGATCCGGCCCCCTGATCATCAAGCCAGCCATTTCGGGCGGCGCTGAAGGGACCTATCGCCTCGGCCAGACCGATCCGATCCCGACTGATGTCGTGGGCCGTGAAATGCTGATTCAGCCACTCATGCATGCGATTGCGAAAGAGGGCGAATATAGCCTGTTCCATTTTGGCGGCCGTTTCAGCCACGCAATCCTGAAGCGTCCGGCCGAGGGGGATTTCCGCGTTCAGGAACAATTTGGCGGGCAGGAAATTGCAATCGACCCGCCTGCCGCCGCCCTTGCCCTTGCGCAAGCAGCGCTCGCTGCGGCACCCGGCCCATTGCTCTACGCGCGGGTCGACATGGTCCGCGACAGTGCTGGCGCCTTTGCGCTGATGGAACTCGAACTGATCGAACCGTCGCTGTTTCTCAGCCATGTAACAGATGGTGGAGCAATTTTTGCGGACGCGGTGTTTGGTACGACGGTTTTGGGCCGGACCGGTTGACTTCGTCCCGCACGTTCGCCAAGGGCCTGCCTCGCCCGAGCGCAACCATGGACAGGTGGCCGAGTGGTTAATGGCAGCAGACTGTAAATCTGCCCGCGAGAGCGTACGCTGGTTCGAATCCAGCCCTGTCCACCAACCCTTCAGAACGCCTCGGAAATGGCGAAGGCGGACATCCCGGACGCGTACCGGGCACGGCGCTTCAAACACGCAGCTGCTACAAACTGTTGTGGTTTGCCTGAACGGTTGGCATTATCGTTCTCATAGGGGGCGAATTAGTGGCTGCGGATGGGGGTCCTCATATTGTCTGGGATGCGGTGCCTGCTGCACCGTCCGGCACGGCGCACATATCGCTGTTCGGGCCGTTTGAGCTGACTGGGCCCGATGGCCCCGAAATTACCATTGCCAATCGGCGCGCGCGTGCATTGTTGGCAATTCTGTGTCTGGAGCCAGATCGGCCAATGACGCGCGAGCAGATCAGCAAGCTGCTTTGGCCCGGACGATTCGAGGCTCAAGCGCGCGCAAGCTTGCGCCAATGTCTTCTGGAGCTGGGCAAACTTCTGGAGCCGCTGGGCTATCCCGCTCTTACAGTAACGCGCGAGCGCATTGGGTTGTTGTCCCCGATATTGCGAACCGATCTTGCCGATCTGGAGCGCGCCTTGGCCAACCAGCACTATGAAGCCGCGATCCAGTCGCTCCTGTCTATTGGCACCAAGCCGCTTCTTGACCAGTTCAATTTTGGTGACGCCTTCAGCGAATGGATTGGTTCGCGTCGCGAGGAAATAGAGTTGCGCATCCAGGCCGCAGTCAAGCTTGCGCTCGCCCGGTTGGACAAAAGCGGCGATCAGGCCGTTCATACGCGGCTGCTTGATGCCTGGACTGCCCGTGACCCGTCCGCGTGGCGCCGCGTCGCGGCAGATACGCTGGGCGACAAGACGCGGATTGCCGTACTTCCGTTTCATGCGCTGGATGCTGACGAGGGTCAGGATTATTTTGCCGACGGCATTGTGGACGAGCTGATCACTACACTTGGGCAGGTGCCGCAGTTGCTGGTCGCCGGTCGCACGTCGTCATTCCATTTCCGGAATACCGACCTGGCGCTGACCGCTATCGCCGATGAATTGCGAGTGTCGCACGTCATTGAGGGATCGGTTCAGCGTCAGGGTAATCAGGTCCGCATCAATGTGCGCCTGATTGACGGCGGCACAGGATTTGAGACCTGGGGGCATCGCTATGACGGAACCCTCGACAATATTTTTGCCCTGCAGGAAACCGTCGCGCAGGCTGTGACGCGCGCGCTGGGCACGACGCTCAATCTTGCGATGCAAGCGCCACTCGTGCGCGGAATGACCCACAGCAAGGCCGCCTATGACTTGTATCTGCAAGGGCGCGCACTGAGCGTCCGGTTGTTTGGCGATGGCGTGTTGGACACGGCAGTCAATCTGCTTGAGCAGGCCCTGGCGCTCGATCCGCAATTTGCCGAAGGCTGGGTTGCGCTCGCCGAAGCCCAGCAGCTCGTTGCAATTTATACGCCGTCCCTGGATCGTCCGGCAGCGTCCGCACGCATGGCTGAATGCGCGCGCAAGGCAATCGCGCTAGCACCCACGCTGGGTTATGCGCACGCGCTTCTTGGAGTCCACCAATGGACGCAGAATGATGTCGTAGGCGCGCTCGACCTGGCGTTTGAAGGTTATCGCCTGGACCCGAACAATCCCGCTGTGGCAATGCGCCTTGGCTCGTTTCTTCTGTATTGCGGGCGCACGGCCGAGGCCATGAAATATGTCGAGGCGGCGATTGACCAGGACCCAGTCGATGGCCGAAAGTTCGCCCTGCTCTGCGTCGGAAATTTCAATCTGGGTCATATCGAAGGGGCGCTTGAGGCTGGTCAGCGAATGGTCGATCTGGGTTTTCCATCGATGTGGCTGGGGGTGGCAATGGCCGCATCGGGTCAGCATGATCTAGCGGTCGAGCAGTATCGACAGACACGATTGTTGATGAACACGGTCATGTTTCCGCCCGCCGGCACAGGGCCGATGCCTCCTGACGTAATGGACGCCTTCTGGCTTGTGGCGGCAAAGGGCGTGTGCAGCGGGCAAGAGCAGGATCGCCTGTATTATGGCCAGGTGCTGGACATGCTCTACGCCACGCTGCACGACAACGCGGATCCCTCGATCGTATTGCCTGCCATTTTCATGGGATATGCCGAGATGGTGTTCAAGTCAGTCGGGGAACGGATTACCCCGGCGAACACATTATGCCTCCAGTCGCTCTGGGCAGATGTTGATCCGATCCGGCGCGTCTATACTCATCCGGAATTCATTCCCTTCGCCCAGCGGATTGGTCTCGCAGCAGCGTGGGACAAATATGGCTGGCCGGACCTGCTGCCGCCGCCGAGCAATCGGCTGGAGAGCTCCCCAACCGCTCCCGATTAACACAAACTGACGCTGGATTGACGCTTTATTGACGGTAGCGCGGTTGACGGATGGCATCATGCAGCCGCATCATCCGGCACAGGGATTGCAGACACTATTAGCCAAAATCGGCCGGACAACACGGATTCCGGAGACCGGGGAACCGTGCCTGCAAAACGGCTGATCTGAATCAGCACAAACATTGACGCAGATTGCATATCCAGAATTTTCGAAGGCCGCCTCGTGGTGAGGTAGCAAATAATGGAGTGAAGAGGATGACAATGTTCAAATCAATATTGGCCACCGCCGGTCTGGCAATGGCGCTGTCGATGGCGGCACCCGCAATGGCCCAAGACGCAAGTTACAAGTCTGGTAGCGTCTGGACAGCGGGTCGCATCCATGTGCTGCCCGGCCAGTTCGAAAACTATATGGATTGGCTCGCAAAAGACTGGAAGCGCACGCGCGAGTTTGGCAAGAAAGAGGGCGTGGAGTTGAGCTATCACGTCCTGCAGGTCAACAATCCGCGCAAAGACGAACCCAATCTGATCCTGCTGATCGAATATAAAGACTATCTGACCACCGCGCAGCAGGACGCCTTTAACATCAAATTGAACGCATTCCTTGCCTCGGATGATCGCAAGCAAGGTGAGGCGTCCGCCGTCCGCGGCGCGATGCGCGAACAATGGGGCTCCACCGAATATCAGGAATTGATCCTGAAATAGGCGTCCGAACCATTCTGGCGGATGCGCGCAGCAACGCGCCCATCCGCCGGGATTGCCACTTCAAATTCAGCGTGAGGGTCGATCAATGACTAAAGCCGGGAGAGCTCTCGGTGCTGGCACACACCCAGCGCTGAAACGCCGACATGTTGCGGCCGTGACCATCGGCAATGCGCTCGAATTCTATGATTTCCTGACCTATGCATTCTTCTCGATCCAGATCGGGCATGCTTTTTTTCCGACCCAGAGTGCCTATGGCAGCTTGATGCTGTCGCTGGCGACGTTCGGGGCGGGATTCATTACGCGGCCGATCGGCGCGATTGTTATCGGCACCTATGCTGACCGGGTCGGACGTCGCCCTGCGATGATGCTGTGCTTCGTCATGATCGGGTGCTCGATCGTCGCTATGGCTGTTATTCCGACTTATGCCATGATCGGGGTCGCGGCGCCGATTCTGGCGATCATCGCGCGCATGATCCAAGGCTTTTCGCTGGGTGGGGAAATAGGTTCGAACACCGCCTATTTGCTGGAAGCCTCATCAAGGGACAGGCGTGGTCTCATCGTGTCCTGGCAAGGTGTCAGCCAGCAAATAGCCCTGATCGCTGGCGGCCTGGTCGGTGTCCTGCTGACGGCAATTCTGCCTCCCGATGCCCTTGATGCCTATGGCTGGAGAATTGCGTTCCTGCTTGGCGCGGTTGTCGTGCCATTCGGTTTGTGGATGCGCACGAGCCTGCCCGAAACCCTGCATGCCCCCGAAGAAGTCGCGGCGATGCCAGGGCAATCTTCGTCGCGGATGGGACAGGCACGCGCGCATTGGCGCGTCATCGTGCTGGGCTTGGTCGTGCTCGCTTCCGGCACAATTGGCAGCTATATCTTCAACTACATCGTCACCTATGCACAGGCGACACTGCACATGCCCGTGCGCGTCGGCTTCATTGCCGAAACGACCGGCAACATCGCAAGCATCCCTGCCATCCTGCTTGGCGGCTGGCTTTCGGACCGTTATGGGCGATGGCCGATCAATGTTTGGGGAAACCTGCTGTTCCTCGTCATGATCTATCCGGTTTTCTCGTGGATTGCCGATACACGCTCCGAGTTTGCTTTGATTGTGGGCATGACGGCTTTGATGGTGGCCGGGAACTTCATCTATGGGTGCTTCTACGCAAATCTTGCAGAGAGCTTGCCCAAGACGATCCGCGGAAGTGGTTTCGGCACCGTCTATTCGCTTTCCATCGCCCTTTTTGGCGGGACGACCCAGCTTGTCGTTACCTGGCTCATCCATGTGACCGGCAGCGCAATGGCTCCGGCATGGTATTTGATCGGGGCAGTAGCGATCGGTCAGCTCGCTTTGATGTTGATGCGGGAAAGTGCGCCGGCACGGCTCCAGCGGATCCCGGTGGGAGTTCTGCCTGCGCATTAAGGAGGCTGGCCATGACAACACTTCAAGATGTTGCGCGTGATTTCTCGGCCATGATTCTGGCGGGGCGATTCGAGGAAGCGGCCGAAAAATATTGGGCAGACGATGTCACGATCATGGAGCCCGCAAATCTGCCTGACGGCACGCCCGCCGTCGTGCGAGGCCTTCGATCGGCGCGCGCCAGGCTTACGCAATGGCTCGCCCATAGTGCGATGGACGATCTCAGCATTGACGGCCCGTTTGTAACCGGCGACCAGTTCGCTTTGTTTATCGACACCGAAATCATGCTGCGCGAGACTGGAGCACGAAGGTCTTTCAGCGAGATTGCCGTCTACACAGTGCGCAATGGCAAGATTATCGAGGAACGATATTTTTATTCATGAAGCCATGCGCCATCCCCGATGATCAAAGATTCCAATGATTAACGGCTGGACGCGATACCGTTCGGGGACGAAAAGCAATCAAATATGGTCCGCGAAAATAGATTGTGTGCTTCAATGAAGGATGATTTCCCCGCTGGCAGGCTGACGCGGACATGGTTTGAAGAGCGCGATGCTTCGGACCCGCTGGCATATATACGGTCGGAATTCCTTATCCCCGATGGCATGATTTATCTCGATGGAAACTCGCTGGGGGCGATGCCGAATGCCGCGATGGATCGCGCGCGCGAAGTGATCGAGGATGAGTGGGGAACCGACCTGATCAAGAGCTGGAATTCGGCCGGATGGTTCGATTATCCAGAAAAACTTGGCGACAAGCTGGCGCGGTTGATCGGTGCGAACGCAGGCGAAGCGATCGTCTGCGATACGACCAGCATGAACCTCTTCAAGGTCTTGTCAGCAGCGATCGCGCTCCGCCCGGAACGGACGACAATCATCCTTGAGGGAAGCAACTTTCCGACCAACAACTATATCGCGCAAGGCTTTGCCGCGACCACGGGTGGCCGGGTCAAGATCCGGTTCTGCGAGAAAGACGAAATACTTTCGGGAATTGACGCGGATACCGCCGCGGTCTGCATCACCCATGTCCACTACAAGTTCGGCCATATCCACAACATGGCCGCGATCACCGAGCGGGCGCATGAGGCTGGCGCATTGGCGATATGGGACCTGTGCCACAGTGCCGGCGCAATGCCGGTCGATCTCAATGGATGCCGCGCGGACTTTGCGGTCGGCTGTACTTACAAATACCTCAATGGCGGCCCGGGTTCTCCCGCTTTTCTGTTTGCCGCGCAACGCCATCACGGCAAGACCAGCCAGCCGCTAACCGGTTGGTGGGGCCATTCGGCTCCGTTTGCCTTCGACCGGGACTATGCTCCCGATAGCGGCATTCGCCAGTTTCTGGTCGGAACCCAACCGATCGTCAGCATGGCGCTTGCCGAGGTGGGGCTGGATATTCATTTGCAAACTGACATGAGGCTGGTTCGGGCCAAGTCGATGGCGTTGACCGATCTCTTTATCCGCCTGATCGAAGAAAGATGTGCCGGGCATGGTTTTGCGCTCGCGAGCCCACGGGATGCGAATGCGCGAGGCAGCCAGGTGGCCTTCACTCATCCCCAAGGCTATCCGATCATGCGTGCGCTGATTGATCTGGGCGTCATCGGAGATTTCCGGTCCCCTGATGTTGTCCGCTTCGGATTTGCGCCTCTCTATGTCCGGTATGTCGACGTCTGGGATGCCGTTGAATTGCTGTCAGACATCATGACGAACGAGGTTTGGCGAAAGCCTGAGTATCATGAACGTGAGGCCGTCACATAATCAGCGGCCACTGGCGATGTCTGCAATTGTGCACTAACGATCGCAACGACGCCTCAAATCGCGGACGTCACGCGCTCACCCTGGCTTGCTTGGAGATCTGCCCTTGAATGACACATCAGTCTACACGCCACCCAAGGTCTGGACATGGGACACGGAAAATGGCGGCAGGTTTGCAAACATCAATCGCCCGATTGCCGGATCGACGCACGAAAAGGATTTGCCGGTCGGTCGGCACCCGTTGCAACTCTATTCGCTCGCGACGCCTAACGGGGTAAAGGTAACAGTGATGCTGGAAGAGCTGCTGGCACTGGGGCATGGCGGCGCGGAATATGATGCCTGGTTGATCAGAATCCAGGAAGGCGATCAGTTCGGGAGTGGATTTGTGGCGGCCAACCCGAATTCCAAGATTCCGGCTCTGATGGATCACAGCACGCCAACGCCCATACGGGTTTTTGAATCAGGCGCGATCCTTTTGTATCTCGCCGAAAAATTCGGCGCATTCCTGCCAACGGACCCTGTAAAGCGAACCGAATGCCTATCCTGGTTGTTCTGGCAAATGGGCAGCGCGCCCTATCTTGGCGGAGGGTTCGGGCATTTTTACGCCTATGCGCCGGTCAAGATCGAATATTGTATTGACCGCTATGCCATGGAAGTGAAGCGCCAGCTCGACGTTCTTGACCGTCATCTCGCGGAAAACGAATATATGGCGGGCGATGAATACTCGATAGCGGACATGTCGATATGGCCCTGGTATGGTGCGGTGGTCGCAAACGCGGTCTATGATGCAGCCGAGTTTCTCGATGCGCGATCATATGCCAATCTCGTTCGGTGGACGGAACACATTGCTGCTCGGCCCGCTGTCCAACGCGGACGCCGTGTAAACCGTGCGTGGGGACCAGAGGAATTGCAGCTCCTCGAACGCCATGACGCGCGGGATTTCGAAGCCAAGGGCTAGCACGGCCTATCGGTAAAAATCGGCGGCGAGACAAATTTGGCAGGGATGGGGGCCGATCGCCTCGCCGCACGGATTCGTGATATCCGGACGCCATACGACATGCCTGCATAGTTCGACCGGCGCACATGCTGCTTCGGCGAACGGCGTATTCTCGATCAATCCACAGTCAGCGCGCTCGGCGGAACCCGGCAAAATATCCAAGGACAAAGGACGCAATTAGCGCCATTTGGACCTTGCCAGACTCATCATGCCATCCAAAGGCGCGGTGACCGAAAACGAACAGGCCCACAAACAGGGCCATCGCCACTATGTTCATCATATTTCTCCAACGCCTGCGGCATGACAAGAAATAACCCCGCCAGATTATGCCCGTTCATGGCTAAGGAAAGATGAATCTTGCCCTGTGGCGAGCCTATGGGTATCGGGCGGCCCATCAGACCTCTTTGACCTGAAGGCCGATCCTATGAAGACGCGCGTCTATGTCACTCTCAAGAACGGCGTCCTCGATCCTCAGGGCAAGGCGATCCACCACGCCCTCGAAGGTCTTGGCTTTTCAGGCGTTAATGATGTTCGGCAGGGCAAGCTGATCGAGCTTGATCTCGCCGATGATGTCAGTGACGCAGCGGTAGAAGAGATGTGCCGCAAACTGCTCGCCAATACGGTGATCGAAAACTACCGCATCGAAAGGGCATAGGCCATGAAATCCGCTGTCATCGTCTTTCCCGGTTCAAACTGCGATCGCGACATGGCAGTGGCGCTCGAGCAGGTTACGGGGCACGCACCTGTGATGGTTTGGCATCGCGAAACAAGTCTTCCCGAAGGGCTCGACATTGTCGCGGTTCCCGGGGGTTTTTCCTATGGCGACTATCTCCGTTCAGGCGCGATGGCAGCGCAATCGCCGGTCATGCGTGCCGTGGTTCAAGCGGCAGGGCGGGGCGTGTCGGTGCTTGGTGTGTGCAACGGGTTCCAGGTCTTGACCGAAGTCGGCTTGCTGCCCGGCGTGCTGATGCGCAATGCAGGCATCCGTTTTGTCTGTCGTGACGTCGCACTATCCGTTGCGAACAGCCAGTCGATCTTCACCAGCCGCTATGATCAGGACGAATTGCTGTCGATCCCGGTCGCGCATCATGACGGCAATTATTTCGCAGATACAGAAACCCTTGACCGGATCGAGGGCGAGGGACGTGTGGCGTTCCGCTATGCGGAAGCCGTCAATGGCTCGGCACGCGACATCGCCGGCGTGCTGAACGCAGAAGGCAATGTTCTTGGTATGATGCCACACCCCGAACGGATGATCGAAGCCGCGCATGGCGGCAACGATGGCCGCCGGCTGTTCGAAGGGCTTGTTGGGTCAGTCTTTGCCTGAAGCTCACCGTTAGGCAGTTAGCGCTCAATTGTCGCGAGCAGCGCAGCAAGCGTGAAGGGTTTCGCGAGGATCGGGCGGCCGCGAAACGCCTCGAACGGGATCAACCCTGTATCTGCGCTCATGAAACACACTGACAGACCAGGAAATCGGTCTTGCGCCGCGTCGGCAAGTTCGGGCCCGGTCATGCGCGGCATCTGCACATCAGTCAGCATCAGCATGGTGCTGCTGTCCAGCAGGGCGAGCGCGGTCGCGCCGCTATCGGCTTCGGCGACGTGATGCCCCTGATCGCGCAGCGCCTCCGCCGTCATCTCGCGGATGCGACTGTCGTCATCGACGACGAGAATTTTCATTGCAGAGCACCGACCGCGCGGCCTGCTTCGGCAAAACACCCCAGCACCGTTTCGATCTGCTCCGGGGTGTGTTCGGCACAGAGCGAACAGCGCAACAGATAGACGCCCGTCGGGGTCGCGGGCGGGCGGGCCATGTTCACATAGACGCCGAGTTCGATCATCTTGTCCCACATTGCCGCTGTCTGCTCCTGGTCATCGAGCAATACCGTGACAATCGCCGATTCGGCGGTCTCGGTTGGCAGGCGAAAGCCCAGTTTTTTGAGACCGCCATGCAACTGATGGACATTTGCCCAAAGGTGCCCGCGCTTGTTGTCGGCATGCATCAGCTTGCGGATCGACGTTGCTGCCGTAGCAACAACGCTTGGCGGCAGTGAAGCAGTAAA
This sequence comes from Sphingomonadales bacterium, assembly GCA_031368025.1. GTDB lineage: Bacteria > Pseudomonadota > Alphaproteobacteria > Sphingomonadales > Sphingomonadaceae > Aquisediminimonas. The sequence goes on from JANLQV010000227.1 coordinate 14,818, forward strand.
GACATACGGTCGCGTTACGAGCCTCAGGATTTCGAACTTCGGGTGGTTCGAAACGACAAAACCGCCAACAGTGCCAACACTTTTTGAGAATGTGCC
>JANLQV010000255.1:0-7791 GCA_031368025.1 Sphingomonadales bacterium
GGTGTCGGCGATCGCTCCTGTTAATGCATCGAAATTCGGCCATGAAGCATCCGCGCCCGAAAAGGTCGCTGCAGAAGCCGCGAAGCAAGCCGCACAATTTTTGGAAAAGCGCAAGTTTGCCAATGCTGTTGAAAAGGCAGAGATCGCCGTTGGCGCCATGCCACGGATGGCCGAATATCGTGCGCTTCTTGGCCAGGCCTATCTTTCGGCCGGGCGTTTCATCTCGGCTGAAACCACGCTGGGAGAAGCTGCATCGCTTGATCCAGCCAATGCCCGCGCGGGGCTGAACCTGGCGCTGGCCCAGATTGCGAACGCACATAATGATCGTGCACTTGCCACCCTCGATACCTATCGTGAGCGCCTCGCGGCGGCAGATTTCGGCCTTGCGGTGGCTCTCGCTGGCGATCTCGACGGTGCGACCAGCGTTCTCGAAGCGGCAGTGCGTGCGCCGGAAAGCGACGCCAAGACCCGCCAGAACCTGGCATTGGCATACGCATTGTCAAACCGTTGGCGCGAGGCCCGCATCATGGCATCGCAAGACCTTTCGGGCGATGTGCTCTATGCACGCATGACTGAATGGGCAGCCATGGCCAGTCCGTCGTCAGCGTCGCAGCAAGTTGCCAGCCTGCTCCGCGTTTCGCCGGCCTTCGATCCCGGCCAGCCGGAAAAACTCGCTTTGGCCGCCGGGCCTGATCAGCAGGTCGCTATCGTGACTCCGGTCCGGGTTCCGGATCGAGCACCTGCGGCGTCCTTCAGCACTGAAGCGGCGCCCGTTTTCGAAGTCACCGATTCATCGGCGTCAAACCCCGCGCCTGTTTTGGCAGCGGCTGTGAACCCAGCACCTGTCGAGGTTGCAGCGGCATCGCCAATATCATCGGCCCTGAAAGTCATTGCAGGCGTGATGTGGGGCGAATCCAATCCAATAGTCCAGCCCGTTCCGGCGCACTACACGAAGCCCGCTCCGCTGATTCGTGCGGCTGCACATCCGATCAAACAGGTTGTCGTCCCGGCTGAAAATTCAATGGCGGCACAATCGTCGCGTCCGTTCCGCCCGGTTGAAAGCGGTAATTTTGTGGTTCAGCTCGGCGCGTTCGGGAATGAATCCGGGGCGCAAATCGCTTGGCGCAGCGCTGTTGGCCGCAGCCGCGAACTGGCCAGTTATGGCGCGTCTTCGGCCCGCGTGCAGGTCAGGAACGCTTCGCTCTATCGTCTTTCGGTGGCGGGTTTCACGACTCGCGCCGCTGCCAGTCAGGTCTGTGCACGCGTCAAGGCTGCGGGCGGCGATTGCTTCGTCCGCGCGATCGCAGGTGACACGCCGCTTCAATGGGCTTCGGCCAAACTCGGCACACGGCTCGCTTCGCGTAACTGATTTCCCGCGTATTTTGGGGTGTAAGAGGGTGGTCAGCCGAGAGGCCGGCCACCCTTGATCGTTTTGAGGACGCGGCCCTGTGTCGGCAGTTTGTCGAACGGTGTATTGCGGGCCTGCCCGGCAAAATGTTCGCCGTCGATAATCCACGGCGTATCCGGGTTGAACAGGATCAGGTCTGCCGCCGTGCCGTGTTCAAGCGACCCGCCTTCAACGCCGATGATCCGCGCCGGATTGGCCGAAAGCATTGCCATCAGGCGGGGCAGGGCGATCACGCCATCTCGAACGAGTCCCAACCCCAGCGCGAACAAAGTCTCCGCCCCCGCCATGCCCGGTTCGGCATCGGCGAACGGGAGCCGCTTGGCTTCGGGCCCGCGCGGATCGTGCGCCGAGCACAAAACGTCGATCGTGCCATCCGTCACCGCTTCGAGACAGGCCTGACGGTCTGCCTCGCTGCGCAAGGGCGGTGAGAGCCGGGCAAAGGTGCGGAAATCGGTCACCGCGATATCTGACAGGAACAGGTGCGCAGGCGTGATCCCGCAGGTCACGCAAAGCCCAGCCGCCTTGGCCGCGCGCACCAGCGCCAGTCCTTTCGCGGTCGTGACCTGACGGAAATGAATGGCAGCACCAGTTTCCTCAACCAGCGCAAGATCGCGCGCAATTGCCATTGCTTCGGCGCGGGCCGGGGCGCTGGCCAGCCCAAGCCGGGTTGCGGTTTCCCCAGACGTCATCACGGCATTGCGGGTCAGCCCTTCATCTTCGGCATGGACAATCACCGTGAGGCCCAGCGACCCGGCATAGGAAAGGACGCGAAGCATCGCGCCCGAATCCGCCACTTGACCGCGCCCGGTCGAAACCGCGCGAGCCCCGGCCCGCACCATCAGCGCATATTCGGCCAGCTCACGCCCCTCTAGCCTGCGCGTGGCGGCGGCAAGCGGATGCACCCAGAGATCGGGCTTGGCCGCAAGCGCCGAACGCTGAACCAGCCCCGGATCGTCAAGTGGTGGCGATTGATCGGGCATCAGCGCGACACGGGTGATCCCACCGGCAATGCACGCCGCCTTGTCTACCGCGAAGACGCCCAGATCGACAATGCCCGGCGCCAGATGTGCGCCCTTGGCGTCGATGACAGTCACGCCGTCGGGCGCCTTGGCGGCAATCCGGTCTCCCGCGACGGCAAGGGTGCCCTTGCTGATGCCCAGGGCGGGATCGACCAGCACGGCATTGGTGATCAAAAGCCCGGCGTTCATGCCGCAACCCCCCGCTGTCCGCGCGTCAATATGTCGAGGCAGGCCATCCGCACGGCAACGCCCATTTCAACCTGTTCGGCAATGACCGAGCGGTTCACATCGTCGGCAACATTGCTGGCAATCTCCACCCCCCGGTTCATCGGGCCAGGGTGCATGACCAGCGCATCGGGCTTGGCGCGTTTGAGCCGCTCATAGGTCAGCCCGTATAGCGCATGATATTCGCGCGGAGAGGGGATGAAGGCCCCATCCATCCGCTCATTCTGGAGCCGGAGCATCATCACGACATCGGCGTCCGCGATGCCCTCATCCATATCGGTGAAGGGCGTGACCCCCATCGCCTCGATCGCGGCGGGCATCAGCGTGGCGGGTGCGACAAGGCGCACGTCGGCGGCCAATGCTGTGAGCGCAAGGATATTGGACCGCGCCACCCGGCTATGCAGCACATCGCCGCAGATCGCGACCTTGAGGCCCGTAATGCTGCCCTTGTGCCGCCGGATCGTCAGCGCGTCGAGCAGGGCTTGCGTGGGATGCTCATGCCGCCCGTCACCCGCATTGAGCACCGGGCAATCAACCTTGTCGGCAATCAGCGCGACCGCGCCCGAACTGCCGTGCCGGATCACGATCACGTCCGACCGCATCGCGTTGAGCGTGATCGCGGTGTCGATCAGCGTCTCGCCCTTTTTCACGCTCGATTGTGCGGCATGCATGTTGACGACGTCCGCGCCAAGCCGCTTGCCCGCAATCTCGAAACTCAGCAGTGTCCGCGTCGAATTCTCGAAGAACGCGTTGATCTGGGTGAGCCCGCGCAACCGGTCATCATGCTTCGCCGCCTGCCGGTTGTGGGCGACCCAATGTTCGGCCTCATCAAGCAGATAGGAAATCTCGTGCGGTTGCAAACCAGCGATCCCGAGCAGGTGCCGGTGCGGAAAAGGAGATGCCGATGTCATTAAAGCGCCGCCTTAGAGGGGGTGGGGGAGAAGGGCAAGGCGGGATGGGTTATTATTGAAGCGGTCGGCGTTGTTCCCCTGCGAGGGCAGGGGTCCAGTTGGCGCCGATATATTGAAGCTGGCTGCTTCACTCCAACTGGGCTGGGCCCCTGCCTTCGCAGGGGAACCGATTCGAATATGCTGGTTTTCAACAATAAATCGGCGATTGACTTGCTTGATGCCTTACCGCACCAATCAGTTCATCAGGGGGGATCACTAACATGACAATGACAAGAGTTGCCGCGCTCTGCGCGGCCTTCGTCTCGAGCGCGGCTATTGCTCAGTCACAATCGACCACCACCGCGTCGCCAGTTGCCAATATTGCCGTTGCATCGGTTTTACCGCCTATCGCTCCGGCGGGACAAGCAATGTTGCGAACAGGAACTGAGGTTGCTCTTCGGATGAGCGAGCAGCTGACGACAAAGAACAAGGCGGTGCGGGTTGGCCAGCGCTTTAGGATGTCCATCGCAGACGATGTAAAGGTTGAAGGGCAAACCGTCATTCCAACTGGAAGCCCGGCGATGGGCGAAGTTACGGATGTTCGCAACAAGGGCATGTGGGGCAGGTCCGGCCATATTGGTGCCCGCGTTCTTTATGTTCAAGTTAATGGTCGCCAGATTCGTCTGACGGGTACCTTTGACGACAAGGGTGTAGCTGGCGGATGGGGCGCAGGCCTCACGTCAGCCATAGTTTTTCTGCCAGCTGGCTTTTTCATGACAGGCACGAGTGCCAATATTCCGCTCGGTGGGAGCGTAAAAGGATTTGTGGACGAGGATGTGCCGCTGTCATTTGCTGCAGCGATTCTGCCTGTGCCTTTGACAGTCGCTCCAGCTGCTGCACCGATGGCCGTGCCAGTTGCGCCCGCAGCGCCGAAATAGGCCAAGAGCGCCGCGCCGCACCCTGCGCCGGGATGACGAGGGGTTGGGACGTCATTGCGGATTCCCACCCTACCCCATCATCAGCGCATCAATAGCCCCTTGCAGGATATAGGCCGCCGCAGCACTATCCACCCGCTCCGCCCGCTTGGCGCGCGACACGTCCGCTTCGATCATCTGGCGTTCGACCGCCTGGGTTGACCAGCGCTCGTCCCAGAAGAAGATTGGCAGGCCCAACGGCGCAAGGTTGCGGGCGAAGGCGCGGGTGGATTGGGTGCGCGGGCTGTCGCTGCCGTCAAGATTGAGGGGCAGGCCGATGACGATGCCCTTGACCGATTGCTTGGCGATCAGGCGTTCGAGCGCGACCTTGTCAGCCGCGAATTTGGTGCGGCGGATCAGGTCAGCCGGGCTCGCGATGATCCAGCTTGCGTCGCACAGCGCCGTGCCGATCGTCTTGGTGCCAACATCGAGCCCGATCAACCGTCCGCCCGAGGGCAGGGCTTCGCGGAAGTCGGGCTTGGCGGCGGTAATCACCGTGCGGAGAACGCCGCCAGCCGTCGGGCCGCATCGACGCGGATATTGGCCCAGAACATGCTGTAATCATAGACGTGATAATTGTTGCCGGGCAGGGTGTAGGGGCCGAGATTGGGGGGCTCTCCGACCAACAGGAAGCCCTTGCTGCACCGCGCCGGGATGCTGGCTGCCACGAAGGTCGCGGTTTTCAGATCCGCTGACGGGATTGTGGTGCCCAGATTTGCGGCGGCGGGGGCGGCGCCGTCTCGCGTGCCGGTGATCGGGTTGGTGCACAGCATGTGGCTGCCCTTGCGCGGGGTGCCGGCCAAACCGGTGCTGCCCTCGAATGTCTTGATCACCAGATCGGTCTCGGCCGGTTCGGCAAAGCTCTGCCAACTGAGGATGCAGCCGGTTGCCTCCGGGCCGGAACAGGCGGGCAGGCCCATCGCCGGGATGTCGGCCTCAACCGAGATCGGCCAGCCGATGACATAGGCCGCGACAATGCGTTTCGCGATCGGCTTGCCTACCACCCGATCCTTGAGCAACCGCATCAGGTGCAGCGAACCCTGGCTGTGCCCCGCAAGGATGATCGGACGTTTCGGGTCGACACCGGCAACAAACGCATCGAACGCGGCCAACACATCGAGATAGGCGGCATCGAGTGCGAGTTGCGCTTCCTTCTTGCCGGTCAGGAACGCCCCGAACGTCGCCTGACGGTAACGCGGGGCCCAGACTTCGCCCGCCTCGGTGAAGACGCTCGCCTGCCCGCGCACGAACAATGCGGCACGTTCATTGCCTTCCTTGTCGTCAAGCGGCGCATTCCACGCCGCGCGATTGAGGTATGAAGTCGGGTGGATGAAGAAGACCGCAGCCTTGCCTGTCGGGGCGGGCTTCATGCCCGGCGGCAACCAGAGCGCTGGATTGTTCGCAATATCGGGCCGCGCAATCCAAAGCGCGGCGCTGTCATAGGCGTTGTCGCCCTTGGGCTTTTCGAACGTCGCCGAAGGCACCATTGCGACCTGCATCAGTTGCAGCCCGAAAAGACGATAGGCGAGGGCGGCAACGATCACGAGGCCGATCAGGACGGCGATGATGTAAAGGAATTTGCGGGCCATTGCGGCCTCCTATGCCGCCGCCTCGCCAAAGTCCAACAGCGGCTGGGTAGGCTCAGGTGCGTCGCCGGTATCGAGATTGGAGAGGGTGACGCCCAACAGCCGGACGCCCTGCTGGAGCGGAAGGAGGGTGTTGAGGAGGAGCTGGACGATCTCCTCAATCGTCTCTTCGTCGGCAATGGGCCGGGTGACCGACCGGCTCCGTATGACCGTCTTGAAATCGACGGTGCGCAGCTTGAGCGTCACCGTCCGCCCGCTCACATCGTATTTGCCGCACCAGCGCGCGACCGAGGCGATTAGTGGGCGAAGTTCCGCCATACAGGCTTCGCCAGTCGTCAAATCCTCCCCGAAGGTGGTTTCGGAACCGACCGATTTGCGTTCCTGATGCGGGTTGACCGCGCGGTGATCGATCCCGCGTGAAGCCCAGTAATAATATCCGCCCGCCTTGCCGAAATGCCGGTCGAGGAATTCGCGCGACTGGTCGCGGACATCGGCCCCGATCACCAACCCCAGCCGCTCCATCTTGGCGGCGGTCGCCGAGCCGACGCCATAGAATTTGCGCACCGCCAGCCCCGCGACGAACTCCGGCCCCTTGGCGGGGGTGATCACGCACAGCCCGTCGGGCTTGTTCTGGTCCGACGCGATCTTGGCGAGGAACTTGTTGTAGGACACGCCCGCCGATGCCGTCAGCCCCGTTGTTGCCCGGATCATCGCGCGGATTTCTTCGGCAATCTGGGTCGCGGAGGCGATGCCCTTGAGGTTTTCGGTGACATCGAGATAGGCTTCATCAAGCGAAAGCGGCTGGACGAGCGGGGTATAGCTTTCGAAAATCTCCCGGATCTGCCGCGAAACCTGCCGGTAGACCTCGAAGCGATGCGGCACGAAGATCAGGTCGGGACAAAGCCGCCGCGCCCGGGCCGAAGCCATCGCGGATCGCACCCCAAACACCCGCGCCTCATAACTCGCCGCCGCCACAACCCCACGCGGCCCCATCCCGCCGACCGCGACCGGCTTACCCCGCAATGCGGGATCATCGCGCTGCTCGCACGACGCAAAAAAGGCATCCATATCGATATGGATGACCTTGCGGATGGGGGTAGTATCGTTCACGATGCGTTCTATATCCGCAAAACGCGAATTCGGCAAAACCTTCAGGCAGAGGCCTTGGCAAACCTCTTATCCGCAACGCTCCAGTTGGTCGTCGCCATATAGGCATCGACATAGGCCCCCGCCTTGCTGCCAAAGTCGATCGCATAGGCATGTTCGAACATGTCGAGCACGAGCACCGGCGTGCCGCCTGCGAAGGCCATGGCGTGATCGCCCGCCCATTGGTTGACCAGCTTTGCGTCACGCTCCATCCAGTTGAGGACGACCCAGCCGGAACCGCCGCCCAGTGCCTTGCCCATCGCGCTGAATTCCAGCCGCCATTTGTCGATGCTGCCGAAATCACGCTCGATGGCCGAGGCAAGTTTCACGCCGGGCGCGGAGGGCGCACCGAGGCAGGAGAAATAGACTTCGTGGAGGAACATCGAATTCTGCGCGATCAGTTCCTCGCGCTTCAACCCGTTGACGATGAAGTTCGGCGCGCTTGCCAGATCGAGCTTGGCGAATTCGCCCTGAATGCTGCCGAGCCGTTTGACCGCGCTGACATAATTATTGTCATGATGGCTGGTCAGCAGCTTTTCGGAC
>JANLQV010000150.1:0-7764 GCA_031368025.1 Sphingomonadales bacterium
GGCGGGAGCGCTGTCTGCGTGGATCGATATGAACAGGTCTGCCTTGATGTTGCGGGCAATGGAGGATCGTTCGCCAAGGATGAGGAACCGGTCATCCTCGCGCGTCAGGGCAACGCGCACCCGGCCCGATTTGATCAGCTCGGTTTTGATCGCCTCGGCGACGGCCAGCGTAATATCTTTCTCGCGTTTTCCCGTTGTCGGCGAAACGGCACCGGGATCATGGCCGCCATGCCCCGGATCAATGACCACCAGCGGGCGTCCGGGTGTGCCATATATTTTCGGCAGCGGGAGCCGGTTGCCGGGGGGCTCGAGCGGGATGGTCAGGCTGTAGCGGCTGCGCGGAGGTGCTGCGCGATGCGCGGGCGCGGGAGCGTAGAATCTGTCCACACTCTTGCCCTCCATCGCTTCGGCAGAGGAGAGCGGGCTGAATATCGCCATCAGGAGCAGTGCCGCAGGCATGGTTCGATGAAGCACAGCTTTGCCGCTCGCCAGAGTCAGGGTCAACTGGTTTCCCGAGCGTTTATCATGATCGGCTGGGGGCCATCCTATATGTTGCGGTGTTGTTGCAGGGATGCTAGCACGCGGGACAGGTCTTGAAGCAACCGCTTCGGGCTCTTCACCGATTGCCGGGATTTCCCCGCCGATCCATCAGGTTGACGCTGCATGAGGCATATTTTCCCGCTTCCGCACCGCATGCTCGTTTCGGGCATTGCGCGGGGCGCGGGCCTTGCTCTGGCCAAACTGGCCAGGGGTGCCGCCGCAGCAGACGCACATACAATGACACCATCCGGGGCAAAGCGGCTGCGCTTTTTGCTACCGCCCCCGCCCCCTTTAATTCGCGCTGGACTGGCTGGCCACTTTGCCGCCCGCCGCGCACGGAGATATATACATGACAATGCGGATGCTGATCGACGCCCGCCACCGGGAAGAAACCCGGGTGGCTGTCGTCAAGGGAAACCGGATCGAAGAATTTGATTTCGAATCGGCCGAGCACAAACAGCTCAAAGGAAATATCTATCTCGCCAAGGTGACGCGCGTCGAGCCGTCACTGCAAGCGGCGTTCGTCGATTATGGCGGCAACCGTCACGGCTTCCTGGCCTTTTCGGAAATCCATCCGGATTATTACCAGATTCCGAAGGAAGATCGCGAAGCGTTGCTCCGCGAAGAAGCCGAACATGCTGAAGAAGAAGAACGCCTGCGCGAAGCCGAAGGCGATGACGAAGTCGTCGACGGGCATCATGACGATGACGGTCATGACGATGATCGCCCCGATGCCGACATTGAAGGCGACGATGAGGAAGAGGGCGATAGCCCGACCGCCGAAACCGTCAGCGGGGAAGGCGATGAGGGCAATGGCCGCGACAGCAACGCCGCTGCCAGCGCGCTCCGTGCCAAGCGGATGGCGCTTCGCCGTCGCTACAAGATCCAGGATGTCATCCACAGGCGCCAGGTGCTGCTTGTCCAGGTCGTCAAGGAAGAACGCGGCAACAAGGGCGCGGCGCTCACCACTTATCTGAGCCTGGCCGGGCGCTACTGCGTCCTCATGCCCAACACCACGCATGGCGGCGGCATCAGCCGCAAGATTTCCAACGTTGCGGATCGCAAGCGACTCAAATCAATCATGGCAGACCTAGATCTGCCAAGGTCGATGGGTTGCATCGTCCGCACTGCCGGGCTCCAGCGCACAAAGACGGAAATCAAACGCGATTTCGATTATCTCGCTCGCGTCTGGGATGGGATTCGCGAAACCACACTTGGGTCTTCGGCGCCCGCGCTGATCCACAATGACAGCGACCTGATCAAGCGGGCGATCCGCGACATCTATAACAAGGATATCGACGAAGTGATCGTCGAGGGCGAAGAGGGCTATCGCGCAGCGCGCGAATATATGAAGCTTCTGATGCCGAGCCACGCCAAGCGCGTGCAGCCCTATGCCGATACGGTGCCGCTCTACCAGCGCCACCATGTCGAGGATCAGTTGAACGCGATGTATCAGCCGATCGTCCAGCTTAAATCGGGAGGCTATCTGGTCATCAACCCGACAGAGGCACTGGTTTCGATCGACATCAACTCCGGGCGTTCGACCCGCGAGCACGGTATCGAAGCGACTGCCGTCGGCACCAACCTCGAAGCCGCGCAGGAAATCGCCCGCCAGTTGCGCCTGCGTGACATGGCCGGGCTGGTCGTGATCGATTTTATCGACATGGAACATGGCAACAATGTTCGGAAAGTCGAAAAGGCGATGAAGGCCGCATTGGCCAACGATCGCGCGCGTATCCAGGTTGGCCGGATCAGCTAGTTCGGCCTGATGGAATTGTGCCGCCAGCGCTTGCGCACCGGCGTGCTTGAGGCGTCTACTCGCCAGTGCCCGCATTGCGAAGGCACAGGTCTTGTCCGCACGGCGTCCTCCGCTGCACTGTCTGCTCTACGCCTGCTTGAAGAAGAGGCCGCCCGTGGCGCGGGCAGCCGCCTTTCGTTGCGCGCCAGCCAGGAAGCGACGATCTATGTCCTCAACCGCAAGCGCGGTGAACTGGCAGAAATCGAGGAACGCTATGGCGTCTCGATCGATATCTTCCCCGACGGCGAAACCGAAGGCGCACGGATGATGGTTGAGGCCAGCGGCCCGCCGCCGGCCTTCCGACCCAAGATCGAACCCTTGATGATCGAAGAGGATGACGATCTCGACATTCCCGAGGACATTGAGGACGAAGAGGAAGAGGTCACCGAAACCGAAGAGCGTGGTCGTGATGGCGATGCCAAGCGCAAGCGCTCGCGTCGTCGTCGTGGCCGTCGCGGCCGTCGTGAAGAGGGCGATGAGCGGCCGGAAGGCGCGGAGTCCGACGAAGCGGAGGAAGGCGATGCCGCTCCCCCTCGCGATGCCGCTCCTGAAGACAGCGAAGAAGAAGAAGGCGCGCGGCGGCGTGGTCGTCGCGGTCGACGTGGCGGGCGTGGTCGTCGTGGCGACCGGCCCGAGGCAGTGAGAGAAGGTGCGGAGCCTGTCGAAGCCGCGAGCGAAGCAGGGCCCGCTCAAGAAGAAGCGACGCCCGAAGTGGCTCCGAAAAAGCCGCGCAGACGCTCCGCCAAGGCGCTGGCCGAAGAAGCTTCATCTGTTGAAGTTGCTGTTGAGCCTGTCGCTGAAGCCGAAGCTCCTGCCGAAAAGCCGAAACGGTCGCGCAAGAAAGCCGAACCGGCGCTGGAAGCTGCGCCTGCTCCCGTGGCTGAGGCGGAGGTTGCCAAGCCGAAGCCCAAGCGCGCGTCCAAGGCCAAGGCGGACGCTGCGCCCGTTGCAGCGGATGCCGATGGTGGGGAAAATGAAGATGGTTCTCCCCGGCGCGGCTGGTGGCAGCGCACATTCGGTCCGGAATCCTGAGGCGGGGATTTTCATCTGAGGTTCAGGCTGGGAAGGCGAGAGGTAACAACATGGTATCGCTCGCTTTCCGCCCCCGCTCGATGATCCGGTCGCTTTTCGCTTTTCTGCTCATCTGGGCTGTGACTGTGCAGCCGGTCATGGCCCAATCGATCCTGCGCGATGCCGAAACAGAAGCGCTTTTCCATGATATTTCGCTGCCGCTGATCAAGGCGGCGGGGCTTGACCCGCGCAATGTCCGGATCGTCCTGATTGGTGACAAGTCGATCAATGCGTTCACGGCCGGCGGTCAGGACGTTTATGTCCATTCGGGCCTCATCGCCGCGGCTGACAACGCCAATGAAGTTCAGGGAGTGATTGCGCACGAACTTGGGCATGTCGCGGGGGGTCATGTGCTGGGATCGTCCGAGGGGATAAAGCAGGCGACTGGCATCATGCTGCTCAGCCTGCTGCTTGGTGCCGCTGCCATTGCCGCCGGAGCGGGCGATGCAGGTGCTGGAATATTGGGAGCCGGGCAACAGGTCGCGATCAACAAGTTTCTGGCGTTTACCCGCGTCCAGGAAGCCACCGCAGATTCGGCCGCGCAAACCTATCTCACCACGACCGGTATCAGCGGCAAGGGCATGATCAGCTTTTTCAAGAAGCTGCAAGGCTATGAATTCCGCTATGGTGCAAGCACGAAGGACGATTTTGCCTCCGATCACCCTGTGACCGGAGACCGCATTGCCATCTTGCAGGACAAATTTGCCGCAGACCCGGCATGGAACAAACCCACCGATCCGGCGCTCGAAGCACGGTTCCAGCGCGTGAAGGCCAAGCTTCAGGGATTTGTTTCCGATCCCGCCGATACGCTGCGTGATTATCCCGAGAGCAACGGATCGGTTCCGGCCCACTATGCAAGGGCCTATGCCTGGCATCGCTCCGCCTATCCGGACAAAGCGATGGAAGAGACCAATGCTTTGTTGAAGGCGATGCCCGGCGATCCCTATTTCCTTGAACTCAAGGGCCAGATCCTGCTCGAATCCGGAAAGCCCGCCGAAGCGCTGCCGCTGCTGCGTGAAGCGGTGGCCAAAACCAATGCCCAGCCGCTGATTGCCTCGCTGTTCGGCCACGCCCTGATCGCCACCGAAGACCAGACCAATTTTGCCGAGGCGGAAAAAGTGCTCAAGGCCTCGGTCACCAAGGATAATGAGAACCCGTTTGCCTGGTATCAACTGGGCGTCGTTTATGATCGCGCGGGCGATGGCGCGCGTGCAGCGATGGCAACGGCTGAGCGCTATCACCTTGAAGGGCAGCCCCGACTGGCGCTCATCAATGCCGAGGTTGCTGTAAGGGGCTTGCCGCAGGGCTCTCCAGACTGGATTCGCGCGCAGGATATTGCCATCGTGTCCCGCACGGCGGCCGAGGATCAAAAGCGAAGACGCCGGTGAACGAAGGGGCCAGAACCATCATGACTGTTATCCTTGCTGCCCTGTTGGGCGCGGGCGGCGCGGTGCTGGCTGTGAACGCAACCGACAAGCCCCAGCCAGTCAACACGGCTGACAAGACGGCGCTCGAGCAGATTGTCCGCGAATATATCCTTTCGCATCCCGAAATCCTGCCCGAGGCGATGCGCAACCTTGAAGCGCGCGAGAGCAAGAAGGTCGTTGATGCAAACCGCGCCCGGATCGAAAAGCCGTTCGCCGGCGCCTGGGAAGGTGCCGCCGACGCGGACGTCACGCTCGTCCAGTTTTTCGATTATGCCTGCAGCTATTGCCGCGCCAGCCGCCCTGATGTTGAGCGGCTTCTGCTCGAAGACAAGAAACTCAGGGTGGTTTATCGCGAATTGCCCATTCTTGGGCCCCAAAGCCTGGATGCGGCGCTGGCCAGTCTCGCGGTGGCGCAGCAGGGCAATTATGGGGAATTTCACCGGGCGCTCTACAAGGCCGGGAGGCTGACGCCCTCGATCATCGCTGATGCAATGGAAAAGGCCCGCGCGGATATTGGTCGCGCAAAAGAGGCTGAAAAGTCGGCTGCCGTGAAAGACGAGATTGCCGCCAATATCGACCTGCAACGCACCCTCCAACTGACGGGCACGCCAAGCTGGGTGGTGGGCGATACCGTCCTCAACGGGGCGGTTGGCTATGACGAACTGAAAAAGGCCATCGCCACCGCGCGCGCCAAGCGCTGAATCGCATGACCGGCATCTATGATGCGGTGCTCGCCCCTTTGAATCCCTGAGCGACAACATACCATTCGGATGAACCCTTGCGGCTGGCGGGCGGCTTGGCGTGCTTGACGGTCGTAAAATTGCGCTTGAGCAGATCCACCAGATCGCTGTCCGATCCCCCGGCAAGAGACTTGGCGATGAACGCCCCGCCCGGCCTCAGGACCTGGACCGCGAAATGCGCGCCCGCTTCAACCAGTGCCATCGTGCGCAAATGGTCTGTCTGCTGATGCCCGACCGTGTTGGCCGCCATGTCGGACAGAACGAGATCGGCAGGCCCGCCCAGCGCTTCCATCAGCCAGCCCGGTGCTGCGTCATCCATGAAATCCATCTGGGCGATGATCACGCCGTCGATCGGATCGACCGGGAGGAGATCGATCCCCACAATCGCTGCGGCGGGGCATTGCCGCCGCACGACCTGCGACCATCCGCCCGGCGCTATGCCAAGGTCGAATATCCGCTTTGCGCCCTTCAGAAACCCGAATTTCTCGTTGAGTTCGATCAGCTTGTATGCCGCCCGGCTGCGAAACCCGTCGGCATGCGCGCGCTTCACATAGGGATCGTTCAACTGGCGGGCGAGCCAGCGGGTCGAAGAGGCCGTCCTCCCGCGTGCTGTCTTGACGCGGGTGTGCCCGCCAGAACCGCCCCGGCTCATGAGCACTTTTCCTGTCGCATCAACTGCCGCAATATGCCTTCGCGGATTCCGCGATCCGCGACGCCCACGCGCGGGGCCGGCCAAATGTCGAGGATCGCTTCCAATATGGCACAACCGGCGACAACAAGGTCGGCACGCTCATTGCCGATACAGGCGAGCTTGGCGCGCTCGGCGAGCGACCGGCGGGACAGGTCGGTGCTGATCACGCGCATCGCCTCGCTCGGGACGATCAGGCCGTCGATCGCCTTGCGGTCATAACTGGGCAGGCCGAGATGAACGCTGGCCAGTGTCGTGACTGTTCCGCTTGTGCCGAGCAGCCGCAACTCTGCGGAGCGGCATGGCTGACGTTTGGCAAATGCCGAAAAACTCTCCGCCACGCGGCCCCGCATCCGCACATAGGCGGCCAATCGTTCGTCAAGACAATCGGGATCAGGGCCTTCTGATTCAGCGAGTGAAACAACGCCCCAGGGGACGCTCAGCCAGTCGAGCGTACGCGGCTCCTCACCGCTGGTATCGACGATGACGAGTTCGGTCGATCCGCCGCCAATGTCAAACACCAGGGCAGGGCCGTCGCCCTCCTCAAGCAGGCGGTGGCAGCCGACTACGGCCAGCCGCGCCTCTTCCTCCGCCGGGATAACGTCGAGCTTGATGCCGGTTTCCTGATAGACCCTGTCGACAAATTCCGCGCCGTTGGCGGCCCTGCGGCATGCCTCCGTGGCGACCGAGCGGGAGAGGTGGACATTACGCCGCACGAGTTTATCGGCGCAGATCGAAAGCGCGGAAACCGCACGATCCATCGCAGCATCGCTCAACCTGCCGCTCGCGCCGAGCCCTTCGCCCAAGCGGACGATCCGCGAAAAGGCATCGACAATGAAGAACTGGTCTCCATCGGGTCGCGCGATGAGCATCCGGCAATTGTTGGTGCCAAGATCGAGTGCGGCATAGGAACGGCGCGCCGGAAAGCGCGCGCGGTATCCGGCATCGGGCCGGTGCGGTGGCGGGCCACGTTCGCGAGTTTGCCGCGACGGCCCCTGGGCAACGGGTTCGGTCATACCCGGATACTTTTCTGTTCTCCGCACGACACATGCCGCCGGTACTTGCGAGCGACGCTAGTGTAGTTGTACGAAAATCGCAAATGAGGCTGGTGGCAATCAGACCCGGCCTTCGCTATGTGCACGCATACGCATGGAGACACTATGGCCGATCAATCCCTGAAATCGCTTGAGGCGGAGAAAAACAAGCTCTGGGCGGAAGCGCGGCTCAAGGGGCTCGCCAAAGACACGCCGGAGCGCGAACGGATCGCCGAACTCGAGGCACAGATTCGCGAACGCAAGGACGCAGCGCGGGCCTAAACGCCGCCCGATCTGGCGTGCGCCGTTGACTTAACGCAGGCCGCAACCTATTTGGCCGCCAGCCTGATGCCCTGTCGTCTAACGGTAAGACAACGGACTCTGACTCCGTTTATCGAGGTTCGAATCCTCGCGGGGCATCCATTCTCATGAGCCTAAAACCGCTTTACGCTTGAGCCATTGCCAG
>JANLQV010000264.1:0-4626 GCA_031368025.1 Sphingomonadales bacterium
GCAATACGCCGTAAAACGCCCAGTGCACTGCGCGCGCCAGCCGTTCCGCCCAGATGCTGTCGGCCATCAGGGCCGGACGCGGGCGCATGAGCCGGGTCGCGATACGCGCCACAGTCAGGACGAGAATCGTGATGCCGATGGATTTGTGCAGTTGGTATGCAGCAAACAGCCCCGGGCCCTTGGGAATATCCTCAAGCCGCCAACCAAGAGCGAGCTGGAAGGCAATGGCCAAAGCAATCGTCCAGTGAAGGAAGATCGCAGTTCGGGAATAGCGTTGGGCAATCATCTGGTTCGACCTAATGTATCGCGGCTTAGGCGTCGATTCCCAATTTGTCCGATGCGATAACCGGCACGTCGCCTATGACTCGTCATTTGCCCGCGATTGATCAATCCGCCGTTGACACCACCATCGTTCATTGAAACAAACACATCCGATCAGTCGAAACGGCGGGTCGGGAGATAAAAAACATCGTGGTCGACACCATTGAAGAGGAAAAAGCGCTCTTTCCAGAGCGCGCGGGAGACAGATTGCGTGCCGCTCGCACCGCCGCTGGAATGGATCTTTCCGATGTCGCCAGCCGCACGCGAATTCCGCTGCGCCACTTGCAATCAATAGAAGCAGGCGATTATTCGTCTTTTCCGTCCTCCACTTATTGCGTCGGCTTCGTCAAAGCCTATGCGCGCGCGGTTGGAGAGGATGAAGCGGAGCTTTCACGCCAGGTGCGGATCGAACTCGGTCAGAATGCCTATGGCTATCGTACCGAGCTTCAGGATTATGACGACGCCGACCCAGCCCGCATTCCTTCACGGACTCTGGTCTGGACGGCAGCAGCCATATTTTTACTGGTTGCGATCGGTTACGGGGTGTGGCGAACCCAAATGATGAGCGGGCCCGAAGTCGGACAGGTCCAGACCGAAGCGAACGAAACGCCCCGGCCGAGCGCTGCTCCGGCTGCTTCCGCACCTGTGCCGCCTAACGGAACGGGGGAAGTGGCACTCACTGCGATTGAGCCTGTCTGGGTTCGAATTTACGATGCGGCGGACAAGGTTCTGTTCGAAAAGGAAATGGCCAAGGGGGAACGTTACGTCGTGCCATCCGATGCCAATAACCCTCAAATCCGGACAGGCCGGGCAGAACTGATTGCGGTGACCGTGAACGGTTCGACGGTTCCAGCCCTTGGCCTGGGCGAGCGCACGGTCAAGGATGTCGGAATCAGTGCGGCAGCGCTTCTGGCGCGGCCACCTGCCGGCGCTAAACCAACGCCTGTGGTTGCCAAGCCAGCGTCAGACAATAATATCGGGCTCTCACCAGTCACGAGCCAAAAGCCGCGTGCCGCCAATCCCCGACCGCAACCTGCGGCAGCGCGAGTGGGGCCTCTCGTTCCGCCAGCGCCTGTGGCGACTGCGCCAGCACCGGAAAATACGACGGCGTCCCCAACCGGCCAGCCTTGATTGCGGCATCGCGCTGCGCCACAAGCGCGTTTGGCATCTATTGAAGTCAGGAAAGAGGAACCGTGATGCGTAAATTCACACTCGCCACCCTGTTGCTCGCCAGCGTGGCGGCCGGACCAGTTGCGGCCCAGTCTGATCCATTGATCCAGCGTGTCGGCAAACTGGAAAAGGAGATGACCGCGGTCCAGCGTAAGGTTTTCCCAAACGGGTTTGCGATCGAGCCCGAAATTGGCAACGGAGCGCCCGCGATGGCGGCAGGCAACCCTGCCTCCTCTCCGGTCGCCGATCTGAACGCACGCGTCGACGCGCTGGAGAGCCAGTTGCAGTCGCTGACAGGGCAAGTGGAGAATGATGGCAACCGCGTCCGGAAACTGGAAGATGCCCTGAAAGCCTATGACGCCCGACTGAAGGCGCTCGAAGGCACCGGGCCTGTTGTTTCAAACGACACGAATGCCAGCATCGCACCAGCCGTTGCGGTCGTTGCGGCCAAACCCGCTATTGCCCCCCCCAAAGCGGCGAGTGCTGCGCCAAAGCCGGGGGCGTCGATCAAGGCCGATCCGGGTCGCAAAGCCGCCATTGAAGCGGTCGAAATCCCCGCAACAGACGATGCGACCGAGGATGCCTATACCTACGCGTTCCGCCTCTGGACCGCGAAACTTTATCCCGAAGCACAGATGAAGCTCAAAGAGTTTGTTGCAAAATATCCGTCAAACAAGCGTGCGAGCTATGCCCAGAACTTGCTTGGTCGCGCCTATCTTGATGAAGGCAAGCCCGCGCTGGCATCGGTAGCCTTTTATGACAATTACCAGAAAATGCCGCGAGGCGAGCGGGCACCTGAAAGTCTTTCCTGGCTCGGCGTGGCGCTGACCAGGCTCAAGAAGCCGGCTGACGCCTGCAAGGTCTACAAGGAATTCGACGATGTCTATGCCGCCAAAGCGGGCTCCGAACTGAAAGCCAAGGTCGCCAAAGGCAAGATCGATGCAAAATGCGCTGCCTGAGGCGGCGGTCGAACGGTTTCGAAACGACCTTGAACGATTAATCCCCGCCCCTGATGCCCTGTTGGGCGTGGCGGTTTCGGGAGGGCCGGACAGTCTTGCACTCATGCTACTTTGTCATGCCGCATATCCGGCCCGGACTGTCGCCGCCACGGTCGATCATCAATTGCGCCCGGAAAGTGCCGAAGAGTCCCGGTATGTCGGGACGATTTGCGCTTCGCTCGGCGTGCCCCACACCATCCTGACGCCGTCGAGACCGATTGCCGGATCGCTCCAGTCCGCTGCGCGCGCCGCGCGTTATGCCTTGCTGGATGATTGGGCGACCCTGAACGGGGTTCTCGCCATCCTGACAGCTCATCACGCTGATGATCAGGCGGAAACACTGCTGATGCGGCTTAACCGGGGCGCTGGAATTGGCGGTCTTGCGGGCGTGCGCGAGGTGAATGGCCGGATCATGCGGCCGTTGCTCCGTTGGCGACGCGATGAACTCGCCGAACTCGTCAGTATTTCAGGCCTCAGGCCGGTCCGCGACCCTTCCAATGACGACGAAGGCTTTGATCGCGTCCGCATCCGCAAGGCGATCGCATCAAGCGCCTGGCTCAATCCCCGGGCGATGGCGCAAAGTGCTGCGGCGCAGGCCGAGGGCGATGCTGCGCTGGGCTGGATGGAGGATCGCCTGTTTGCCGAGCGTGCCCGGCGGTCAGGCGATGCGCTGACCCTGAACAATCCGCAATCGCTGCCCGCCGAACTTCAGCGGCGCTTGTTGATTCGTTGCGTCCGGACGCTCGATCACGACTGGAAAATGAACGGCCCAGACCTGCAAAGACTGGCGGAAACGCTACGGAATGGAGGAAAAGCGAGCGTCGGCACCGTGATCGCCCGGGCAACCCCGAATTATTGGGAATTCACCCCCGCTCCGCCCCGGCGCAAAAACTGATCGATTCACCACTTCGTTGCATTGTTATTCATTATTCCACGCCTATTTAGGGGTATACGAAAGGCGGATTTGCGCGATGAATGACGACAAGGAACCTCAGGGCATCAACCCGATGATGAAGAGCTTGCTGATCTGGGCGGGTATATTGCTTCTGATCGGCGTGTTCGTATCGGTGTTCGATACGAGGTCGCGCGACGCCAAGACGGACGGGATTGCCTATTCCGAATTCCTCTCCAAGGTTGAGGAAGGTTCGGTCAAGGAGATCGTTCAGGCGGGCGATGTCATTTCCGGCAAATTCAGCAACGGCGATGCGTTCCGGGTTTACGCGGTCAACGATCCCGGGCTGACCGAGCGGCTGGAGCGGAACAATGTCCGCTTTTCCGCCAAGCCTGAAGAGAGCCCGAGCGTCTGGCTGATTATGCTTTACAACGCCCTGCCCTTCATCCTGATCCTCGGCGTCGGTTTTTTCATCATGCGCCAGATGCAGAAGGGCGCTGGCTCTGGCGCGATGGGCTTCGGCAAATCGCGCGCCAAGATGCTCACCGAAAAGCAGGGTCGCGTGACTTTCGACGATGTCGCAGGCATTGATGAAGCCCGCGAAGAGCTTCAGGAAATCGTTGACTTCCTGAAAGACCCCTCGAAATTCTCACCGCTCGGCGGCAAAATTCCCAAGGGTGCCTTGCTCGTCGGTTCGCCCGGCACCGGCAAGACGCTGCTCGCCCGCGCCATTGCGGGTGAGGCGAACGTGCCGTTCTTCACCATTTCGGGCTCGGACTTTGTCGAAATGTTCGTCGGCGTCGGCGCTAGCCGTGTGCGTGACATGTTCGAACAGGCCAAGAAATCCGCACCGTGCATCGTCTTCATTGATGAAATCGACGCGGTCGGGCGCCATCGCGGTGCTGGCCTTGGCAATGGCAATGATGAGCGCGAACAGACCCTCAACCAGTTGCTCGTCGAAATGGACGGCTTTGAGGCGAACGAGGGCACGATCATCATCGCGGCCACCAACCGGCCCGATGTGCTCGACCCTGCCCTACTCCGCCCCGGTCGCTTCGACCGTCAGATCATTGTTCCGCACCCCGATATTGAGGGCCGCGAGAAAATTCTTCAGGTTCATATGAAGAAAATTCCGCTGGCACCCGATGTCGATGCCCGCACCATTGCGCGTGGCACGCCCGGCTTCACCGGTGCCGATCTTGCCAACCTCGTGAACGAGGCGGCGCTGCTTGCGGCACGTCTCGG
>JANLQV010000276.1:0-2738 GCA_031368025.1 Sphingomonadales bacterium
CTGCAAGCTGAACCCTTCGATGCGCTGCTGGTCGACTGGCAGCTGCCCGACGGCTCGGGGCTGGGCTGGTTGCGTGCCCGCCGCGCCCGCGGCGACAATGATCGATCCGGACGACTTGCTTGCGCGTTACAAACGGGGGGAATCGAGCGAAGCATTGCTAAGCCTCCCGGCAGGCCCAGCCTCCCCGATCCCTGAAGCGCACGGAATGGGTTAGGGGCGCCAAATCCCTGGCGGAATCTTGTGCACCGTGCCCTGCAGCTGCACTCCAGATGCGCGGAGCATCAACTGACGCAGCCTTGATGTCCGTAATTGCGAAGCAGCGCGGGCAGGGTTCCTCCCGGATCAGTCCTAAACCGGCTCCATCATAAGCCACATCCCGCCCTTGGGCCGCAGCGTCACTGTGCCCATTGGATGCGGCGCAAACCCCGGCGGCAGCGAGAAGCGCCTTGCCACCAGCCAATGCGCGAGAATGATCAGCGCTTCGGTCACCGCGAAACGCGCGCCAACACAGACCCGCGGGCCACCACCGAACGGCATGTACTGGAATTTGTGCAGCTTCGCCTTGGCCTCAGGCGCAAAGCGGGTGTGATCAAAACTGTCCGGATTGGACCACAGTTTGCGGTGGCGGTGCATGACCCAGGGCCAGAGCGACACAAGGTCGCCGGGAGCAATCTCGGCATCTCCAAGCCGGTCTGCCGCTTGCGCTTCACGATCAAAACGCGGCGCGGGCGGATAGAGCCGCATTGCTTCATCGAGGATCTGGCGTAGCAAAGGGAGACGGTCTGCAAGCGTTGTGACGTCGCCATCGAGCGCGGCCGACGCTTCCGCGCGCGCGTCATCCTGCAAGCCGGGTTGGGCTGCGAGCAGGTAGATCGTCCACGCGAGTGCATTGGCGGTCGTCTCATGCCCCGCGACATAGAAAGTGATCGCATTGTCGACCGCCAAAGCTTCGGCTTCCGCCGCCGGAAACTGATCGTAGAGCGCGCGGATCAGGCCGCCGAAGAAATCATCCGCGCCGCCGGAAGGCCCACGTTCACGAACCATCTGGGTCAACGTATTGCGAAGATAGACCCGACCCCGCCGCGCGCGCGCCATCATTGGCGTCAGATCAAGATTCTGCAGTCCCAAAATCGTTGTGATCCGCGCCTGCCCGCTGGCGAGAACGAGATTGTCAATGTGCTCACCCGCCACGCGCGCAGTCAGCCGCGCATCGCTTGAAAATAGCGTATCGGCAATGATCTGCATCGTGGCATCGGTTGCCGCGCGGGCCATGTCAGTGCGGATGACACCCTTCAGCCAGCCACTTGCCTGCCGCACCGCAACTTGGGCAATGGCGCCCGTCATTTTCGCCACCGCGCCGGGCGCAAAGGTCGGCGCGACGATCTTGCGCTGCCTTTTCCAGTCATCCCCTTCTGAGGACAGCAGCCCATTGCCAATCAGAGGAGACAGTATCCGCTGGGCGATACGCGGGCGGATATAATTCTCCTTGTTGTCGAGCAACACCCGGCCGACCAGATCGGGATCGGTCACGATATGGACAGTGAAACCCAGAATCCGGCGTTTGCGATAGAATTCATCAAAGGCGGGCTCTGGCCAGCCATAGATGGTATTGCGCATCCGTTCGCCGAACAGCCCGCGCCAGCCAGGTTGCCAGTCCGCCACGCGCGGCGGCTGAACGGGAATGAAGGGAGCAAGTGTCGCCATGGCCCAAGCGTATCAGGAAAATCCAAGACTCATAGCCGCTTCCTTCATCTCGGCCTCGCGATTGGGCGCTAGGGCCGTCATACGCTCTGCATAGCCTTTGATCATCGCCTCACTGGCCTTCTCCGGTGAGCCTGAATCAAACGGCGGTGCGGGATCATATTCGAGCGCAAGTTGAACGAGGCGAGCATGCTCCTCTCCGCGAATCGCAGCCATCAGCGATAGGGCAAAATCGATCCCCGCCGTCACACCGCCACCGGTCACGCGGTTGCGATCAAATACCGTGCGGGCCTTGATCGGCTCGGCCCCGAACAAGGTGAGGTGATGATGCCACGCCCAGTGCGATGTGGCTTTATAGCCCGTGAGGAGGCCAGCCGCGCCGAGGATCAAGGACCCGGTGCACACGCTTGTCACCCACTGCGCACTTGCACCGATTTGCCGCACCCAGGCCATCGCCGCCTCATCCATCATCACGTCCGTCACACCAACGCCGCCTGGCACGCAAAGAATGTCCGCTTGCGATATGTCGGCAAAGGTGGCGGTCGGCAGGATCGCAAATCCGGCGTCGGTCATCACCGGGTCACGACTCTTCCAGACGAGATCAATTTTGGCATTTCCCAAGCGCGAAAGCACCTGAGCCGGACCGGTAAGATCAAGCTGGGTGACGTTGGGGAAGAGAAGGAAAGCAACAGAGAGAGGCGTCATGCGTAGATCCTTATGCTGATCAACGCCGCAATAATCCTAAATCGGTCGCAGGCCAAACCAGCCTATTTGGCCAGTGATTCCAACGGTCCGGAACCGATATCCGAAACCGCTGCCTTGAGCACGTCGATGCTGGTGCCCGCCCCTTTGGCTTCGACCATGAAACGGTTGGCGTAAATGGTGCTGTAGCTGCCACTCCTCTCAGCCGAATTCCACTTTTCCGAGGTCATCCGGCCATCGACTGTTCCGGTCTTTTCATAGCCATTCGCGGTTTGCTCGTTCGACTGGATATTGAGGGCCCCACCCAGCCCCGCGATCGCCCCGGCCGCGGCCAT
>JANLQV010000330.1:0-8309 GCA_031368025.1 Sphingomonadales bacterium
CAAGCGCAGCCACGATGATGAGGATGGCATCGGCACCCATCGCCCGCGCTTCGGCGATCTGCCAGGGGTCGATCATGAAATCCTTGCGCAGGACGGGCAGGGCACAGGCAGCGCGCGCGGCAACCAGATAATCCTCATGCCCCTGAAAATAGGGCGCGTCGGTCAGCACCGAAAGGCAGGCGGCGCCGCCCGCCTCATAGGCGCGAGCATGATCGGCGGGATGGAAATCCGCGCGGATCAAACCCTTGGACGGGCTGGCTTTCTTGATTTCGGCGATCAGGCCAAAGCCTGTCTTTGCCTTGGCATCGAGCGCGGAACGAAAGCCGCGTGGTGCGCTCTGGCCCGCTGCCAGCCGGTCGAGATCGGCAAGCGAATGCCGGGCTTTGCGCGCGGCAACTTCAACGCGCTTGGTGGCGCAGATCTCATCGAGCTTGTTGGCCATCAGAACGCGATCCAGCAGTCTAGCAAAGTATTGGCCAAGCCATTGTCAAGAACTTCGGCAGCCTCCTCGACGCCATCGTGCCAGTTATCGGCGCGTCCGGCGACAATCAGGGCGGCGGCAGCGTTGAGGAGGACGGCGTCGCGATAGGGGCCCTTCTCGCCCTGCAAAAGTCGCCGGAGTGCCGCTGCATTATGGGCCGCATCGCCGCCGTGGATGGCGCTTGTCGCCGCACTGGGTAGCCCGGCATCGCCCGGCGTGACGGTATCGCCGACGGGCAAGTCTCCGATGTTGAAAATCCGGCTTGGCCCCGCGCCCGACAATTCATCCAGCCCTTCTTCGCCCGAGACAACCAAGGCCGCTTTCGTGCCAAGGCTTTGCAGCGCTTTGCCATAGATCGAAACATAGTCGGGCCGGGCAATGCCGATCAGTTGTCGTTCGACCCGCGCGGGATTGGCAAGCGGCCCGATCAGGTTGAAGATTGTGCGCCTGCCGATGGCTTTGCGGATCGGCTGGATGCGCTTCATCGCCGGATGATGATGGGTCGCGAACAGGAAACAGATGCCGAGTTCGTTCAGCGTCGCTTCTGCGGTTTCACCGGCGCGGGTCATGTCCAGCCCGAGCGCTTCGAGCGTGTCGGCAGCGCCGGCCTTGCTGCTCGCCGCGCGATTGCCGTGCTTGGCGACGGGAACGCCGCAGGCCGCGACGATGATCGCCACCGCGGTCGAGACGTTGAGGCTGTGATGCCCGTCTCCACCGGTTCCGCACACGTCGATCGCATTGGCCGGGGCGTTGATCGGGATCATGCGGTCGCGCAACGCCTGCGCGGCGGCGGCGATCTCGATACTGGTCTCGCCGCGTTCGCTCAACGCAATCAGGAACGCACCGATGGCCTCATCAGAAACATGCAAATCCAATATGTCCGAAAAGGCCTGCCGCGCCGTCGCTTCGTCGAACGCTTCGCGCGGATCGGGCAGGCGAAGCTGGACCGTCACGCCCGCTCCTTCACCTTCATTCCCGCCAGCGCCATGAAATTGGCGAGCATCGCATGGCCATGTTCGGTGGCGATGCTTTCGGGATGGAACTGGACGCCGTGGATGGGCAAAGTCACGTGGCGGAATCCCATGACATGGCCATCATCGCTGGTGGCGTTGACGATCAGGTCGCCCGGAATGTCCTCGACGATCAGCGAGTGATAGCGGGTCGCGATGAAGGGGGAGGGGAGCCCGGCGAAAATCCCGCTTCCGTCATGCGTTACGGGTGACGTCTTCCCGTGCATTAATCCGCCCCGGACAACATGGCCGCCGAAATGCTGGCCGATCGACTGGTGACCAAGGCAGACGCCCAGCAGCGGCTTGCCCGCTTCGGCACAGGCCGCGACGAGTTCGAGGCTGACACCCGCTTCATTCGGCGTGCAGGGGCCGGGAGAGATCAGGAAGGCCTCCGCGCCCGACGTGATGGCCTGCCCCGCAGAAATCGCATCGTTGCGGACGACCTCCACCTCCGCCCCCAATTCCATCAGGTAATGGACAAGGTTCCAGGTAAAGCTGTCATAATTGTCGATGACGAGGATCATGCCGCAGGCCCTAGCGGGTGATCGGTTGCGGTTGAAGCAATTTGTGTGGGTGGGGGCGACGTCAGGAATCCGGAAAACCGGGGCATAGAGAATCGTGCCGGATATCTGCATCATCGTCATGCTGAACTTGTTTCAGCATTCATGCCTCACTGCCGACCATCGCGCTGAACGAGGCATGGACCCTGAAACTAGTTCAGGGTGACGGAAGTGGCAGATATTTATGGCATCCCGCTCTAACTTCCCAAACTTCCCGTGAGTCACGCTTTCAGTGGGAAGTTAAGGCGCCCGGCGCGCGGACGCTCATCGCTGAGGGCAGGGGTTGGCTATTCGGCCTCTGGCTTCAGAGGATGAGAAAGAGCGTGTGGCCACGACGAGTCGTGAGCGCTGATCGACTGTGTGAAATGATTTCCTATTTTACAAGGGGTTAGGAAAAACTTGGTCCGCGCGGAAGCGCGTGAGTTTGGGGGTTAAGTAAATTGACGCGATAGAACTGTCATATGACTATTGACACATGACAGTCATTTCAATACCAGATCAACGTGAAAATTGTCTCGATCCGCCACAGGGGCCTGGCCCGGTTTGTCGAGAAGGGCGATGTTTCAAAGCTTGACCAGCGGGTGGTTGGCAAGATCAGGATTCAGCTGACGTTCCTCACAGGTATGGAGCATAGCGACGAGTTCAAAAGTTTGGCATTCTGGAAAGCCCACCAGTTGAGCGACGATCGCTGGAGCTTTCATGTGACGGCCAATTACCGGCTGACCTTTGCGGTAGACGATGCGGCCAAAGAAATTTCGATCCTCGATCTTGAGGATTATCATTGATGAAGAAGAGGAAGGTTCCGATGCACAGCCCAAGCCATATCGGCGAATTCGTGCGCGAGATTGTTGAGGGCCACGGTCTTAATGTCTCGTCTGCTGCTCGTGTGCTCGGCGTGACGCGGCAAACCTTGTCGATCCTCCTCAACTGCCACGGCGGCCTTTCCCCCGATATGGCGCTTCGCCTTGAAAAGGCGTTCGGGGTGCGGATGGATACGTTGCTCAAGATGCAAACCGCATGGGAGATCGCCGAGGCGCGCAAGCGCGAGGGGGAGTTCGATATTCCGCGATATATGGCGGCCTGAGGGGGGCGGATTGGGTGAGTTTGGTGTATTTGGCAAACTGGCACTGCCACTAGAATGAAGAGGCCTTTCCTCGGGCAACATCCTTTTCGTAAGATCGAAGAATGTGAGAAGCGATCTCTTCACATTGTTTAGGGCTTTTAAGCTCAGCTTTGTAGTCAAATCCGTGCCCACGTTCTCGAGCCTCATAATTTAAGTCAATCACCAGCCCGGATAAAATCTCCGACGCCCGCTCAAAAAAAGTGTCCCATTCTGGCTTCCCATAGTGAGCGTGAATGTTCCTCAAAAACTCTCGAGATGCCTCGTTTTGACGAACAATTTTTGAGAGTACATATATAAGGAAATATTTGGTCAAAGCGTAGCCGGCCATCGGCCTATTTTCGATGCCTTCCATGCGCTCAGACACGGTGTCAAATAATTGATGGAAAAACAAAACTCTATATGCGTCAACCTCCGGGCGACCAAATATGTCCGCATATCGTTGGCGATTATATACTTTGCAAACACGATAAGATGTGCTAGATAATGCTCCACGCAAGGAGCTACCCAAATGTCTGCACTGTCCCGCCCCGAATTTCATGACGAAGCCAAGGCTTTCGAGCATCTTGAACGCATCGTCTGGGCCGATGGCGCTGTCTGCCCGCACTGTGGCGCGCTTGACCGTCTGACGAAGGTGACCGCCAACCCGGCGAAGCGCATTCGTGAGGGCTTGTGGCGCTGTGGTCATTGCAAGGGCCAGTTCACCGCCAAGATCGGCACCGTGTTTGAACACGCTCGCATCCCGCTCCACAAGATGCTTCAAGCCACATATCTTATGACGTCCAGCAAGAAGGGAATTTCCGCGCACCAACTGCACCGCATTCTGGAAATCACATATAAGTCGGCCTGGTTTTTGGCGCATCGCATCCGGGAAGCGATGGCCTCGGATGATCTATCCGCGTTCGGTCAGGGCGGGGGCATTGTCGAGGCCGACGAAACTTTCATAGGCCGCATCAAGGGTGTTCCCAAGGCCCGTGCATATCATCACAAAATGAAGGTTTTGGCCCTTGTTGACCGCGACACTGGTAAGGCCCGCACCATGGTTGTTGATCAAGTGAACGCCGCCACAATCATGCCGATTGTAAAGGCAAATGTTGACCGCGAAGCCATCCTAATGACGGACGAGTCCAATGTGTATCGCCACGCTGGCAAGCATTTTGCAGCGCATGGCACCACCAATCATAGCGTTGGCCAATATGTGGATTATGAACTGCCAGCCGTGCATTCCAACACAGTCGAAGGCTACTTTTCCATCTTCAAGCGCGGCATGAAGGGTGTCTATCAGCATTGCGCCGAACGCCACTTGCATCGTTATCTGGCAGAGTTCGAGTTTCGCTATAACAACCGCGAAGCCCTTGGTTGCAACGACAATGGTCGTTCCGTTGCAGCGATCAAGGGAATGGTTGGCAAGCGACTCACTTACCGCTACTCTGAAAACGCTTGACAACGAGCAAAAACACGGGGGTGGTCATGTTCTTATCTTGTTCTTAAGAAAGATCGTGACTATATATGCGGTCAGGAGTTCCAAATGTTCAAGCCAGACAAGTTCAAAGCCCTTGTCCATCACGTCATTGCGCGTGTTGAAGACCCATCCCAGCTTGGTGCGGTCAAGCTGAATAAGGCCGTGTGGTTTATTGACGCTCAGTCTTATTTGCGCACCGGAGAAACGTTGACGGGCGCAAGATATACGAAAATGCCGCAGGGGCCGGTGCCAAAGGCGATGCTCCCAATATTGCGAGAATTGCAGGCGGATGGAGCTATCAGCGTCGATACTGTAGAATATTACGGACGACCAAAGCGCCAATACCGTTTACTCCTGCCAGCCCCTGAAGGTGTTTTCGATGATGAGGTAACCACCTACATTCACGAGATCACAGATATTATCGCCAAGCATAACACTGCAAAATCAATCAGCGACCAGACACATGGCGCGGCTTGGAAATTAGCAGATGATGGTGAGGATTTGCCATTTTTTGCTGTTTTGGCCGATGATTTGGAAAAAGTTACTGCCGAGGACGTCGATTGGGCTGTAGAGCGGATGAAGGCATATCAAATCGCAGCCTAGCATTTGTGAATAGGGGAATGTTGTGGCTGACGAATGGCCGCTCGTGGAGCAGGACGGCGTAACTCAAACTGTAGCGGAAGCTCATGCAAAGTATGCGCGATTTCATGATTTATACGATGGCTTGACGTGGCGGCTATGCCGTGATCCCGTCCCTGCCGAAGCTGTGGAAATAGCCCCGGAAACCTATGTCATACGAGGGCCTAGGTTAGACTTTCCGGGGTTTTGTCAAATCGTGATGGTATACACCGTTTCGAATGGGAAATTGGTCATTGAGGATTTGAAAGTTGACGACAACTAATCAGACCCAACTCGACAAGTTCAAGCAAGCCGCCAAGGAGCTTGAATCGGACGAAGATGAAGGCCGCTGGGATGAGCGGCTAAAGAAGGTCGTGAAGCACAAGCCAGCGCCCGAGAAGATGAAGCCATGAGATACGGCGAATGGACGAAATGGCGCGCCGCCACTGGTGGTATTATTTTCACAATTGTCGTTCTGGTCGCCATCGCTCAAGGGGCCGGATGGATCTAGCAGGCGCGTGTTTGCAAAGTATACAAACGCCAACTCTAACGAGGACGCGCAAATCAGCAGACAATTTCGATTTATTGCGGAAAAATGTAGTCAGACTCTGTGCACCATTGACGACCGAGTAATTGACAATCGTGAGATCATTGCCTTCTTTTTTCGCCGATTCGCATATAATAATAATTCCATTGTGGAAAAGGGAAAAATTCTTATGTTCGCTCTTTGTAAATATTGATTTTTGAATCGATTTATTAACCGGCGTGTTTCCAAGTTCATAACGGACATTTTTCTGAAAAAGCGTAGTATCTTCAATTCCGCTGAGGTGCACGAGTTGCAGAGCCGCTGCCGGGAATATGAATACCTGAACATTGTTGCCTTCATCGTTGGCGATGGTCATCGAAAGTGGTTCAACGTAACTTACGTCAAATTTGAACTCTCCGGTGATACCAGCGCCTTGGTCAGCTTCGACAAAATAACTTGCTATAACGTCTCTATCGAACACACGCATCCGTGGGTTGCCAGCGATATATGCGTTTGAGGCTTCGTCTGAGCGCTCGTTTGATGTGTAAATTCCAACTAAGGCGTAGCCCTTGGCAACCCAGTTTTTGAGTTCGCTTCTGGATATTAGGTTTTTCAACTGATCGTTTGCATCGCCAGCTAGCAATTGGTCGATCTTGTCAGAAGAGTTAAATTGATCAATCGAACCACTCAGCAGTTTCAAACCGTTGTCCCCAATGGTGCCATTGGCATTCTGTCGAATTTTTGATTGAAAAAAATGAATTTCTTCATTGTTGTGATCAACATATATACCATCAATACCTTTATCGTTGCCATTGTCGCAAATGCAGTCGTCAGCTTCGGTAGATTCAAGGCGATATATATTTTCGAGAAACCAATTAAGAAAAGTAGCGGACTCGTCTCGCCCTTTGGATTGGAGGGGAGCCAGTTTTGGTAGCAAAGCGTCATATTCTAACTCGTTTGCGTTCATCACTGTTCCCGAGATCTGTTTTTGGGTTTTGGAGAAGGTGTTCTACTTAGGTCGACGACGAATTACAACGACTGGGGGCGGACCTACAAGCGCTGGGTGCGGTAGTTCAATTCTGCGTCGGAGTCAGAACGCAACTGTCGCAGGCCCAGCCATTGCATAGCCAAAGCCGCTCCAGCATAAAGCCCGTGGCGCCGCTACGCACGGCACTGGGGTATGATAGCCCCTTGATAAACGGTTGGGTTGCACGTTGCCGCCTACACATCCTTGCACCTTATGGTCGGGGAGCCTGTGACGCATGTCCAGGGTTCTCGGATCTAAAGGTCACAGGAGCCGCTTTATCACGGTTTATCATCTCCCCGATCAAAGGATTGGATGTGAAGTCGAATGCGGGGGCGCCCGCTTTTCGGCTCTTGCGGGAGAGTATGTGTGCCCAAGGGACAATTTTATGCGCTGACGGGAACGTTGCAGCGTTCTGACCGCTTTTCGCCTTATCTCCGCCTCCATGTAATCAAGCTACCGAGTGGCTCCGGGTGGTATCTCAATATCCGGGGCAATACCGATCACCTGATCGAGCGGACTGTGCATATCGAGGGGGTCCGATGGGATTTTGCGATCATCGATGTCGACCGCATCTGGGCCGAGGGCGATCCGCGACCGGTCTTCCTGCGGGAGCGGCTGGCGGGGTGGTGGACGTCGATGCGCGGGAAATTCCGTCGTCTCCCCTATTAGTCTCTACTCGCCGGCCATCAGCGCGGCCAAATCCGCCTTCCAGAACTTCGCCCAGCTATGCGTGCCGTGGCCCTTCGTCTCGGCGCTTTCGGGGATCAGGATGAACCGCGCGTTCGGCATTCGCTTCACTGCAATTTGCGCCATGCCGAGGCCCGGCGGGTTGATGAAATCGTCGGCTGAATTGATCCAGAGGACGGGGACCGTGATCCGTTCAAGGTTCGGCTCCGGGTTGTAGTTCCGTGAGGCATCGAGTTGGTAGATTGCGTTGTTGGCATCCACTCCCTTGCCGCGCGAAGCAAAGGCAATGTCCAGCGCGGCTTCCGCCTTTTCGCGTGTGGGATAGAGCGCCTGCAGCCCAACGGGATTGCCCCCCGCAATGACGCCGAGATCGGTATAGGTGCGCATGCCGGAGGCGGGTTGTTCGGTATAGTTTCCGCCGTTCCACGCGGGATCGGCCTTGATCGCGTCGATCGACATCTTGCGCCACATCCGGTTGCGCCCCGCAATTTCGGAGGCATTGCAGGCGAAGGGGGCGAGTTTTTCGGCAAAGCCCGGATGCGTCTCCCCCCAGACGAACGCGTGCATGCAGCCCATCGACGTGCCAAGGATGAGCTTGAGCTTTTTGACACCCAGCCCTTCGGTCAGCAGCCGGTATTGCCCGGTGACCATATCGTCATAATCATATTTCGGGAACGCCATCCGCATCCCGTCGCTGGGCTTGGAGGAGCCGCCCTGCCCGATGCTGTCGGGCAGGATGATGTAGAATTTGGCGATGTCGAAGGGTTGGCCGGGGCCGTAAAGCTCATCGGCGTATTGCGGCGAAAGGAATTGCTTGC
>JANLQV010000351.1:0-3737 GCA_031368025.1 Sphingomonadales bacterium
CCGAAGCCCCTCGTGCCGAACTGGCCGGCAATTTCGGCATTCTCCTGGCTGATGTCGAACGCGTTGCGGGTCCGCGACGACAGGATGATCCGCTGCGCCTGGTCGGAGAATTGGTCCAGGCCCTTCAGCAAATCATTCTGCGTCTCAAACCCCTTGAAGGCCGTATCGAGGTCGGCGAGGAGTCTCTCGCGGCGTTCGACCTTTTCGACCGTCAGTCCACCCGTCAGCGAGACGCCGCGGACATTGAACACCACCTGCGTTGACGAATAGGCGTTGAACTTCAGGTTCGGAATCGCGCGGGCAATGTCGGTGGCATTGGTTATATTCAAGTCGCTGAGAGCCTGATTACCCAACACGCTGACCGAAATGCCAACATCCTGCAACTTTTGCTCGCGACGCTGGGCGGTGACCACAATATCGGCGGGAGACTCTTCCGCACTCGTTTCCGGGCCAGTCGCCTGCGCATTTACGGGAGTGGAAAGCATTGCCAGGGCAATCGCCACCAATCCGCTGCCGCTGCTCAGACGTTGTCCAACAAATTTGTTGTGATCTCGTTTGAAAAACATGATTTCCCCTCCCATTTTGACGCCTGCACGCCGCCATTTTTGTGGCCTAACCGGACCATAGGGTTGGCGGACCTGTCAATCCATTCGAAAATCTTATGCCGCGGATAAGCACAGGCGAATTTCGTGCAGAGACCAGATTCATATGGCTCCCACTGCCAAAATATTTGCATCTATTTAGGCTGAATTGCCAATAATTCGCACAATGCACTGGTCGGACAAGTAGCGCGTTAGCTTCCTCCATTCAAAATATCCCCGAATTCGGGGCCTCCCGCATTTTGGCATGAATGGTGCTTAGCGCTTTCCGACTTCGCGGTTCGGATGGCCGGACCGCTCTGTGGGAGCAAAGTGATGCGTATTCTTCCGTCTTTCGTCACCGACGAGAAAAACCTGTTGGGTGTCTGTGCGGCCCTTGGCCACGATTTTGGGTTCAACCCGTTATACCTGCGGTTGACGCTGGCGGTGTTGTTGCTTTGGAACCCGGTGGTGGTCGTTGGTGCCTATCTGTTTACCGGCTTGGCTGTTGCCGTTTCTTACTGGCTGTTCCCCGAAGGGGGTCGCGAACACACTGCCGATGGGTCAATGCTGATCTGATCTTTCGAGCGCGCTTATTGGGTGCGCTTGGCGGCTACGGCCAAGGCGGATGCAGGCGCGGCTGCAGGCGCGGGCGCTGAAGAGTGATGGGTGGGAAAGGACGGATCGTGGCTCTCGACCGGGTCAGCCGCTGAGGCTGTTGCGGGCGTGGCCCCTTCCTCGGGTTCGTCACCAACAGCCGCCATCTGTTGGGATGGAGCCTGAGGTTCCGGCTGCGCGTCAGTCTGGCTGGCAGTATCATCCTGCGCGTCGGCATTGGCATCGGCTTCGGGCTGGGTGACGGCGGGCTGAGTGGGTAGAACGTTTTCTGACGATGCTTGTTCGGCGGAAACGGTTTCGGGCGGCGGCGTATCGGTTGACGGGTCGCGCGTTATTGTTCCCACCGCCATCGCAAAGGCGAACAGGAGCACGGCCGCAGCCACGATGAAGGCGGCAAAGGACATGCTGACCTGCCGTGTTTCGGTTTCGGGTACGGGCCCTTCGAATTTCATGCTTTCGATTATTATCAGCGAAGACTTAATGATCTGTTTCGCTTGACACGACTGTCAGTTGAACCGTCGGCGTGGCTGTGCCATCGCGATTCCCGATGATTTGAGGAGAGAACAGGCATGAACTTCCAGTTTTCGGAAGAGGCAGAAGCGCTGCGCGACGAAGCGCGCAAGTTCCTGACCGCTGAATCGGGCCGTGAAAAGGCCCGCGCAGTGATGGATGGGGATGCAACGCACGATGCCGCGCTGTGGGCAAAGGTGGCGGGACTGGGCTGGACTGGATTGAGAATACCCGAAGCGCATGGCGGGCTAGGGCTTTCGGTTCTGGAGCTTTGTGTGCTGGCCGAGGAAGTGGGCCGTGCGCTGACGCCGGTTCCCTTCGCATCGTCCGTACTGATGGCAACCGAAATGCTGTTGGCGAGCGGGCATGAAGCGGCTCAGGCCGACTGGCTGCCGAAATTGGCTGATGGCTCTGCGATTGGCACGGTTGCTTGGATGGAAGGCGATGCTGCAAAGCCCGACGGAACACCAAAGCTGCGCTGCGTTGGCGATCGGCTGACAGGCGTAAAACTGCCTATAGCCGACGGCATGGTGGCGGATTTTGCGATCGTCACCGCGCATGACGGTGAAGGCGCGCTCGTGATTGCGCTGGTCGATCTTTCAGCACCCGGCGTGACGCGGGCGCCGTGTGACACGCTTGAACTGGTCCGCAAATCTGCCCGGATCAGCTTTGTCGATGCGCCCTGCATCGTTCTGGCGGGGGCCGGAGAGGCCGAACGGTTGCGTGCGAAATTTCTTCATGGTTCGGCCATCCTGCTGGCATTCGAGGGACTTGGCGGGGCCGATGCCGCGATGGAAATGACGGTTGGTTATGCGCAGGAACGTGTGGCGTTCGGGCGGCGGATTGGCGGATATCAAGCGGTCAAGCATCGCTGTGCCGACATGTATATCAAGAACCAGCTTGCACGTAGCCACGCCTATTATGGCGCGTGGGCACTGCTGACTGGCGCCCCCGAATTGGCGCAGGCTGCTGCGGGCGCGCGGGTCGCGGCGATCGATGCCTTTCAGTTTGCGGCAGAAGAAAATGTGCAGATGCACGGTGGCATCGGTTTTACGTGGGAGAGCGACTGCCAGTTTTTCTACCGGCGAGCACGGCTATTGGCACTGAGCTTGGGATCGGGTGCTTTCTGGTCTGACCAACTTGTGCGCTCATTGGAACAACGCAACACCGAACTCGCGGCTTGAGGAGAAGAGAGATGGATTTCGAAGATACTGCCGAGGAAGCCGCTTACCGCGTCACCGTGCGCGACTGGATGGCTGCCAATGCCGCCGAATATAAGACTCCGGTCAACAGTGACGGCGATCTCATCGCCCGTGCCAAAGCGTGGCAGGCGAAGAAATATGCAGCAGGCTATGTCGGCATCACCTGGCCCAAGGCTGTGGGCGGGCAGGGCGGCACCGCGATGCAGCAGATCATCTTCAATCAGGAAGAGGGAAAATATTGGGTGCCGTCGGGCATCTACGCAATCGGCCTGGGCATGTGCATTCCCACGGTCTTCTCACATGGCCGTCCGGAGATTATGGCCCGCTATGTGCCGGTGGCGATGCAGGGTGAACATATCTGGTGCCAGCTTTTCTCCGAACCTGCGGCAGGTTCCGACCTTGCAGGGATACGCACCAAGGCGGAACGAGATGGCGACGGCTGGATCATCAACGGCCAGAAGGTCTGGACCTCTGGCGCACACCGGTCCGATTATGGCATTGTCGTCTGTCGCACCGATCCGACCGTGCCCAAGCACAAGGGCCTGACGATGTTCATCATCGACATGAAAGCGCCCGGCGTTGAAGTCCGTCCGATCAAGCAGATGGCAGGCGCGAGCGAGTTCAATGAGGTGTTCTTTACCGATGTGAGGATTGCCGACGATCACCGGCTGGGTGAAGTCGGAGATGGCTGGAAAGTCTCGCTGACCACACTCATGCATGAACGATTGGCCGTCGGCGGAAAACCGAGCAGTTCGCCGGGTGTGGAGGATATGATCGCACTCGCCCGCGCCATCGATACCGACGAAGGCAATGCGCTTGAACAGAGCCA
>JANLQV010000455.1:0-5529 GCA_031368025.1 Sphingomonadales bacterium
GGTAATCCCGGCCCGCGTGCGGGACCGAAATCAGCAGCGGTTGGGCAGGCCGGACGGGGCCTGACCGGACAAAGGGCGGATTTTCCATTGCCTGACCGCTAATCCTTTGATCGGGGCCACACAATGCTGGAATTGTTAAGGAATATCGGGCTATTCAGGTGGTTGTCGTGACGGTTCGCCGCCATGACCGGGAATAAGGCCAGGGAATGATCCGGATTTTGCTTGCAGATGACGACGATGTCATGCGCGAATTTTTGGCGCGTGCGCTGATGCGTGCGGGCTATGAAGTCGAATCGGTCGATCGCGGAACGACTGCGCTTGAACTGATCCGCAGTGGCACGCATTTCGATCTGCTGCTGACAGATATTGTCATGCCGGAGATGGATGGCATCGAACTGGCCCAGAAAGCGTCAGTGATTGTTCCCAATCTGCGGGTCATGTTCATTACCGGTTTTTCGGCGGTCTCGCTGAGGGCGGGGCAAACCCTGCCCAATGCCAAGGTGCTTTCCAAGCCTTTCCACCTCAAGGACCTTGTGCTTGAGGTTGATCGCGTCTTCGAAGTCGGGAGCATGTCCGGACTTAGTTGACCGGGGTTGCAGCGCACGTCGCATATCGCTAGGGGCCACCCCCAGAGTGGGCGTGTAGCTCAGTGGTAGAGCACTGTGTTGACATCGCAGGGGTCGCAAGTTCAATCCTTGCCACGCCCACCAGTTTCCCCTTTCAGCCGCTGCCAAGCGTGTTTATCGTGAACGCCAATATCCCGATATTGAAGACAAAGGCCGCTGTGCACTGCGCAAGAACGACGCGCCGGATCGTGCGACCGTTGATGAGCACGTCCGACGTCTGGAAAGTCATCCCCAGCGTGAACGCGAAATAGATGAAATCCCAATAATCGGGCGTCATTGTATCGGGAAAGGTCAGCGCTGCGACACCCTTGCCCTCCCCATAGAAGAGATGCGCATAGTGGAGCGCGTAGAGCGTATTGGCAAAAAGCCACGCGATGCCGAGCGTTGCAATGATGAGTGAGGCCATCGGTTCACCCGGCCCGGTCAGTTCCGCCGCAATCGTAATCAGGAGCACCGCCGCAATCGTTGCAGTGATGATGAGCAGGGTAACGCGATTGGCATCGTTTTCGGCCGCGTGACGGCGGATCGAGCCGGCCTCGCCATCGCGCAGGGTCGGGAACAGCAGGATGAAGAAAAACAACGCGGACAGATCGAACCCGCCCATCACCGCATAATGCCATCGCCCTGTCCCGAACTGGATCGCCGCGCCCAGCAGCGCAAAGGCCAGCATGAAGAGGATGAAGCGCGCGGGCGCGATGCGATTGCCGATTGTGCGTTTGGTTCGGGTGGTCATGGCAGGGGTGGTAGCGTTTTTGGAAACCTTCGCCTAGAGACCGCCCGCTATGGCGAAGATCGAAACTCCCCGCCCGATACGCGGCACGCAAAGCATGCTCGGCGAAGAGGCTGACCGCTTCCATCATGTGGTGGAAACGTTCGATCGCGTGCGGCGGCTTTATGGTTTCAAGCGGATCGAAGTGCCGGTGTTCGAGGCGACGGCGGTGTTCGCCCGCTCGCTTGGGGAATCGACCGATGTCGTTTCAAAGGAAATGTACACGTTCGAGGATCGCGGCGGGGATTCGCTGACGCTCCGGCCAGAATTCACTGCCGGTATTGCGCGGGCCTATCTGACCGAAGGTTGGCAGCAATATGCGCCGCTGAAGGTTGCCACCCACGGCGCATTGTTCCGCTATGAGCGACCGCAAAAGGGGCGGTTCCGGCAATTCCACCAGCTTGACGCCGAAGTGATCGGCGCAGCGGAACCCGCAGCGGATATCGAATTGCTCTGCTTTGCCGACCAGTTGCTCAAGGAACTGGGGATTGCCGAGGGCGTAACGCTCCAGCTCAATACGCTGGGCGATGCCGGATCGCGCGAAGCGTGGCGCGCCGAACTGGTCGCGCATTTCGAGGCGCATCGGGCTGAACTTTCGGAAGACAGCCGCGAACGGCTCCACAAGAACCCGCTGCGAATCCTCGACAGCAAAGACCCGCGCGACCGCCCGGTGGCGGACAGCGCGCCGGATATCGACACCTTCCTGACCGACGAGGCCCGCGACTTTTTCGATACGGTGACGGCAGGATTAGATTCCGCAGGCGTCACTTGGACCCGCGCTTCGCGGCTGGTGCGCGGGCTGGATTATTACCGGCATACGGCGTTCGAATTCGTGACCGACCGGCTGGGCGCGCAGGGGACTGTGCTCGGCGGCGGGCGTTATGACGGGCTGATCGAGGCGCTTGGCGGGCCGAGCACGCCTGCGGTTGGATGGGCTGCAGGGATTGAGCGGCTGGGGATGCTCTTTGCTGGGAATGTTGAAGATTTGCCTCTTGTCTCTGTGATTCATAGCGGAGCAGAGACGGAACAGGCCGCGGCCCAAATCGCATCTATGTTGCGCCGCGCAGGCGTGAAGGCACATATCGCCTATCGCGGGAACGAAAAGCGGCGATTTGAGCTAGCTGGCAAAAGCGGGGCGAAAGCCCGTTTGGTGGTTTTGGGGAAGGATGAACCTGGAGCCATACCGTCACGGAGAGGCATCCCAATTGGGATAAATGAGGTAGGCTCGGCTGGCCGAGCTGATGGCGCGATAACCGATCAAATTCTAAAAGCGCTGGAGCAATACTTTACAGTAATCCGTGTCAAAGAGTCTGATGAACGCTTTAATCCCGCCGCGCTTCTGCGCCCACTAGCATCATGACCAACCTATCCCACCCCCGTCATGCTGAACTTGTTTCAGCATCCATTCCTCACCGACAACGTCCGGCTCACATGGTGGCATGGACCCTGAAACAAGTTCAGGGTGACGATGGAGGGGTGGCTGCGACTTTTTCAATCCTCCCCGGAACGGGGAGGTGGCAGCCGCAGGCTGACAGAGGGGCCGGGTCGGGCGAGACTGGGGTTTGGCTTTGGAACGCGGCTTCAACCGGCCCCACCCCCGCCTCGAGGCGGTTCCCCTCCCCGTTCCGGGGAGGAATTAGCGCATGACCACAATCTCCGCAGAACGGATCGCCGCACTCCTCGCCAAGCGCGAGGATTTATCCACACAGCTCGCCTCGGGCGATTTGCCGCGTGACATCTTTGTCGCGCTCTCCAAGGAATATGCCGAGGTTGAGCCAGTCGCCGCCGCCGCTGGCGAGTTGCAGCGGCTGCGCGATGAGTTTGCCGGGCTTGAGGAAATGCTCGCCGATCCCGAGATGCGCGAAATGGCGCAGGAAGAGGCGGACGCGATCCGCGAGACACTGCCTGCCGCCGAACGCGCGTTGGCCCTGTCGCTACTGCCCCGCGATGCGGCGGACGAACGCTCTGCGATGCTCGAAGTCCGCGCTGGCACAGGCGGCGATGAGGCTGCGCTCTTCGCGGGTGATTTGTTCCGCATGTATGGGCGCTATGCCGAGGAAAAGGGCTGGAAGGTTGAGCTCATCTCCGCCTCTGCCGCCGATATGGGCGGGTATAAGGAAGTTGTGGCGTCGATCACCGGCAAGGGCGTGTTTGCACAACTAAAATTCGAAAGCGGGGTTCACCGCGTCCAGCGCGTGCCCGCAACGGAGAGCGGCGGGCGCATTCATACATCTGCCGCCACGGTTGCCGTGCTGCCCGAGGCCGAGGACGTCGATATCCAGATCGAGGACAAGGATCTGCGGATCGATATTTACCGTTCGTCGGGGCCGGGGGGCCAGTCGGTCAATACCACGGACAGCGCGGTGCGGATCGTCCACATCCCGACGGGCCTTGTCGTCATCCAGCAGGATGAAAAGTCGCAGCACAAGAACAAGGCTAAGGCGTTGCGGGTGTTGCGGACCCGGCTCTATGAACTGGAGCGCGAGCGGCTTCATTCGGAGCGAGCCGGTGCCCGCAAGTCGATGGTGGGATCGGGCGATCGTTCGGAGCGCATCCGCACCTATAATTTTCCGCAAGGCCGCGTGACCGATCACCGGATCAACCTGACGCTCCACCGCCTGCCCGAAATCCTTGAAGGGCAGCTCGACGAACTGCTGCGCGCCCTGATCGAAGCGGATGAGGCCGAGCGGCTGGCAGGGCTGGATGACGCTGCGTGAGGCGCTGAACGACGCTGCGGCGCGGCTTGGTCCTGTCAGCGATACTGCGCGCCTTGATGCCGAACTGTTGATGGCACATGCGTTGGGTGTAGAACGAGAAGCGCTTTTGCTCCGGCATCTCGACGATGAGACGCCGGATGGGTTTGACGCCTTGCTCCTCCGCCGCCTGTCGCATGAGCCGCTGGCCTATATCTCCGGCACCCGCGAATTCTGGACGATCAGCCTCAACGTTGCCCCTGGCGTGCTCATCCCGCGACCCGATAGCGAAACCTTGATCGAAGCGGCAGTCGTCCATTTCGGAACGGCGGGACCGAAGACCGTTCTCGATCTTGGCACTGGCTCGGGCGCCCTGTTGCTGGCAGCGCTGGCCGAATGGCCCAGTGCGACCGGGCTTGGCATCGATGCCTCTCCGGTGTCGCTGGGCATTGCCAGCGACAATGCAGATCGGCTTGGCATGGCGCATCGTGCGGCGTTCCGGCTGGGCAACTGGGCCGAGGGGGTGAGCGATCGCTTCGACCTGATCCTGTGTAATCCCCCTTATATCGGAACAGGGGCAGACCTGCCCGCTCAAGTTCGCGATTATGAACCTGCCCCTGCCCTTTTTGCAGGAGCCGACGGGCTGGACGATTATCGCCGGATCATTCCGCAACTGCCTGCTTTGCTTGCGCCGGGCGGGATGATCGCGATGGAAATCGGCGCGACGCAGGCGGAAAGCGTCTCCGCCCTGTTCTGTGCATCAGGATTGGAACCCGAAGCCCGCCGCGACCTTGGCAACCGGGATCGTGCCATCGTGCATTTTGCGCTTGGCATCGACGGGAAGGCACGGTAAGGCCCCGTTTCAAGAGTGGAGGGGCGAAACCATGAGGCCGCCATCCCGCTCTTACCCCCACTACCTGAGGCTGTGACTAGGATGATCCGGCTTTGGCAGGCGAAAGATGTGCTGTGGCACATCCCGGTTGGGGTCTTGCAGGCTTGAATACCCAAACACAGGCTTTACCCCAGAGAAAAGGGACATTTCTTGCTCAACAATCGTCAGGCTGGCCGCCGTCGCGGCCGGAGTGGACAGCGCCCACAAAATGGTGGCCGCGAACAAGGCAACCGCATCGACAATCGTGCGCGTGGCAATGCCCCGCAGCTTCTCGAGAAATATAAGAGCCTTGCCCGTGATGCCCAGCTTGCTGGTGACCGGGTGATGACCGAATATTATCTCCAGTTTGCGGATCATTATTTCCGGGTTGTGGCCGAAACGCGTGCGCGCTTTGAAGAATCGCGTCCACAGCAGCGTGACGACTGGGCTGGCGATGATGGCGATGACCAGATGGCGTCCGACAGCATCGACGGGGATGATGGCGAAGAAAATCGCGCTCCGCCGCGCCGTCCCGACAATCGTGAGCGCAACGACCGGAATGATCGCACG
>JANLQV010000029.1:0-4978 GCA_031368025.1 Sphingomonadales bacterium
GTATGATGGCAAGCTTGTTTCGATCAGCAATGAGCTTCTCCTGAAAGAGAGCTTGGTTGATGATTACCATAATGGGAGCCTGTTCGGAAATCCGGCCGCTGGCCGTCAGCGCTGGGGTGATTATAGCCAGGTGTCAGTCGATCCATCGAACGCCCATAATTTCTATCTGATCGGCCAGTTCGCCCGCGAATATAATAACGCTGCCGGCGGCCATCCGACTGGAACCGGCGGCTCGCGCTGGGGCACTTTCATTGCGGTGCTGACAACGCCGGTTCCTGAACCCCAGACCTGGGCCATGATGGTCTTCGGCTTCGGGCTGATGGGATATGCCATGCGTCGTCGCCGTTACTCGGCGTCCTTCGCTTGACACTCCCCCCAAAGGGGAACAATTCTTGGGGGGAGCGGAAACGCTCCCCCTTTTTCTTTTTGGGGGTCGGCGACGGGCCAGATCGGAAAATGAAACAATGTTCACACTCAGGCATGTTTCCATTGCGCTGTGCGCGATGACCTTGATCGGCGCGACCCAGCCGCCGCTGACCGGCGAATGGGGCGGTGATCGCGCTCGGCTGACACTGACTGCGGCCGGCGGACGGATTGACTATGATTGCGGGTCGGGAACGATCAAGGGCGCCTTGCGGCTTGATGCCAAAAGCCGGTTCAAGGCCAATGGCGATCATGAGGAATATTCACCGGGACCGGTATCGGGCGATGCGAAGCGCCTGTTGCATCCCGCGGTTTATCGTGGATCGCTTCACGAGGACACGATCACCCTTGTTGTGCAGGTTTCAGGCGAGCCCAAGCCGCGAACGTTCACGCTTGTCCGCGGCAAGCGCATCAAGCTCATCCGTTGCTATTAACCGCCGGGATTGGCTGATCTTGGCATCGAAAGAACCCTCTGTGTCAGGAACAAGCGCGTGCCGGCCATGAAATTCGCCAGAACCACTTATCTCCTTGCTTCGATCTACGGGGTCGTCATCCTCCTGCCGGGCTTTTTCCTTGAGGCCAGGTTCAGCCAAACAACTCTGCCAGCGATGACGCATCCGGAATTCTATTATGGCTTTTATGGCTCCGCTCTCGTCTGGCAGATCGCATTCTTCCTGATCTCCCGCGATCCGGTGCGATACCGACCGCTGATGCTCATCAGCGTGCTTGAAAAAGCGGGCTTCCTGATTGCGTGTCTCGCGCTCTGGTCTTCAGGGCGGATGGCCCCGAGCGGCCCTTTCTATGGCAGCCTGATCGACGGCGTGTGGATGATCCTGTTCGCCATTGCCTGGGCACGAACCCCATCGCGATAGTGCGGCAACTGGTTTTTACGCAGCCCGATCCGCGTCTGGTTGCCAGCGAAATTTAGCCAATTCCGCAGTGGCTTGCTATTTATTCTTAACCATATAGTCTCCCCGTTGGGAGGTGGGGACCTCCCGGCCGCAAGGCCTGACAAAAGAGAGGGGTATGCCATGAATAAAATCTATGCCGTCGCGCGCGGCCTTGGTGTGTTGCTTGCGATTGCCGCAGCGTTTGTTGCCATTCCGAATCTGAATGTTGCAGCGGTTCTGGTTGTTCTGGGTATCATCACTGGTCTTGGAACCAGCGAGGATCATGCGATGAGAGTCATGGTGGCGATACTGGCTTTGCCGGTTATCGGCGTTGCGCTTGCGAACATCCCGCAAATCGGTGAGCAGCTTGGGGCCATCGCATCCAATCTGGGGCTCAGCGTGGCCGGCAGCGGTGCAACGCTGGTCGTCCGGCGGATCATCGGCCTGGTCAAAGACGATTGGGCTCCGGCTGCGTCCTGATCCTGTATGTTACCGGGGCCTGCACACATGTGCGGGCCCCGTCCAGATTTGCCAGGTTTGATCAAGGCTTCAACTCTGGCGATTGACCTTTCGCTCTTGGGGGCTGAGTAACACTGTTCCCACCAGCAAAGGAATGTCGATGGCTGCCTATATTGTTTTCACGCGTGAGCGTCTCCGCGATCAAGCGGATATGGATGTCTATGCAGGCAAGGCCGGATCGACGCTGGCAGGACATGAAGGCAAACCGCTTGCCTATTACGGTCGCCACGAAACGCTTGAAGGCGCGCCGATGGATGGCGCGGTGATCATCGAATTTCCAACCCTCGAAGCGGCCAAGGCCTGGTATCAAAGCCCGGCCTATGTTGAGGCGAGGCTCCACCGGTTCAAGGGCGCCGACTACCGGGTGTTCATAACCGAGGGGCTTTGAACCGGTGCCGTTGCTGTATGACGCGCCCTATCCGGCACCCAATCCAAGGCGCGTGCGCATCTTCCTCGCCGAAAAAGGGTTGGCCGTTCCGACCAGCCGGCTATCGATCGTGGACGGACAGCACAAATCGCCTGACTTTGTCGCTAAATATCCGCCGGGCCAATTGCCTGTCCTTGAGCTCGATGACGGGCGGATGCTGGGCGAAAGCGTTGCGATCTGCCGATATTTTGAAGCGCTCAATCCCGACCCGCCATTGTTCGGCACCGATCCGCTTTCCATTGCAGAAATCGACATGTGGATCCGACGGATCGAAATGACCCTGATGATGCCGGTCGGTAACGTTTGGGCCCATACTCATCCCTTTACCGCGCGGGTGGTGAAGCCCCAGTACAAGGAGTTTGGCGAGAGCAACCGTCCGCGGGCCGTGTTGGCGATGCATCGGTTTGACCGTGTTCTCGCGGATACGCCTTTCGTGGCGGGCAATGACTATTCGATGGCGGATATTATCTTGCTGACAACGATCGATTTTGCCGGATTTATCGGGGTGAACATGCCTGAAGATACGCCAGCCCTTTTGGACTGGCATGCCCGCGTATCGGCCCGGCCGAGCGCCAGGGCCTAGATGATCCGCGGCGATTTGCGTCGGTCGCCCTTGCGTCGTTCCTGTCCTGCATATGCAGAATCCTTGATCGCGCGCCGATTTGGCTCCTTGCGATTGTCTTGCTCAAGGTCCTTGCGATCGCCGTCAGCCATGCCCCATTTCCTTTAAGATTGCTGCAACGAACAATAGCATAGCTTCGTTCGTAATGACTGTCTTGGACGAAACAGATCGTCAACACACATCTTGTCGCCACAACGCGATTACTCCGCCGCTTCGGGCGCCGCTTCGGGTTCGGCCACTTGTTGTGGTGCGACGGGATGGATCAGCGGTTCGATTTCATTGGGAGGAACATCACTCTTCTGCGCCTTGCCCGTCGGAACGAGTGACGGGCGACCGGTCTCCTGGTCTCCCAGCACCCAGTGGCGCGATTTGTTCGATGGGCCATTGGCCGGGTCATAAAGGAAACGGTCGAATGCGCCGTCGCGCCAAAACAACACGGCCAGCGTTGCGGCAAAGGTCATCGCCGCCAGCAGGATAACAATTGCAATCAGGCCCAGCCATCCGCGATCACTCGGGGCAGTGGCCCGCTCCTGCCACGTTCCTGAAGGATCACGACCAACCGTCTGTTCGAGTTCTTCCATATACCAGCGATGCTGGTTTTCGACCGATGCCTGGCCATCGGCGCGCCGTGCAGCCGCTTTCAGGCGTTTGACGGGATCGGATTCTGCCATAACAGGCAGGAGGATAGCCGAAAACCGGATAATAATTGGTTAGCACCATCCTTCGCGTGGCCCGCCCCGATAGCGCCGGGCCAGTCCTTCATCGACCAGTATATCTCCAAGTGAGACACCATTTCGCACCACGATCCTGAGTTTGCGGCCATAGCGATCTTCGTCACGCTCGATGGGTTCGAGTTTAATCGGGCCAGCATTGAGCAATGCCTGCAACCGCCTTGTGGCCCGCTCTCCCAAATCGGCCTCCGCGGCGCAGCGTGACGGATGTGTTTCGGCGGTGTCGATATCGGCGATGCGGATTTTCACCCCCT
This sequence comes from Sphingomonadales bacterium, assembly GCA_031368025.1. Classification (GTDB taxonomy): domain Bacteria; phylum Pseudomonadota; class Alphaproteobacteria; order Sphingomonadales; family Sphingomonadaceae; genus Aquisediminimonas. The sequence goes on from JANLQV010000029.1 coordinate 3,867, forward strand.
GCATCCAGATCGTATCGCCATCGACCACACAATTGATCCCGCCACCGGTGTGGCACAGGGTGAATTGGATTTCTCCCCGCGCGACTGATGCCGCTTGGGCGGCACTTGATGCAGGGGTTTGAGGCCAGCCGAACAGCGCCATACCAAGCCCGACAACCAGCCCAACGAACAGGGTGGCGGCGAGTTCGAAGCCGCTGATGTGCAGATTCCTCATCGCGCAAGGCTATCCGCGCGATTGCGAAGAACAGGTTAAGACGCCGTGCAATCCGCGCGCGCGCGAAACAGGGCTTGGCTCGCAACGCGGCTTGCGCCAAGGGTGCGGACGGATTTGTTCGGGGGTTTCCCATGTGTGGCATTATCGGAATTGTGGGTAACGAAGCCGTCGCGGAGCGGTTGGTCGATGGGTTGAGGCGGCTCGAATATCGTGGCTATGACTCGGCGGGGATCTGCACGATCACCAACCGGCAGTTCGGGCGCAGGCGCGCTGAGGGCAAGCTGAACAACCTCGCGGCGAAGCTGGCGGCTGAACCGCTGGCTGGCAATGTCGGGATCGCGCACACCCGGTGGGCGACGCACGGCGCGCCGACCGAGGATAACGCCCATCCGCATATCGTCGGCGATGTCACCATCGTCCACAACGGGATCATCGAGAATTTCAAGCCGCTGCGTGATGAGCTGCTGGCCGAGGGGCGGGTGTTCCTGTCCGAAACCGACACCGAAGTGGTCGGCCATCTCGTCGCGCGCGAGATTGAGCGCGGGGCAACGCCGCAACGGGCCGTCGCAACCGTCCTGCCGCGCCTGCACGGTGCGTTCGCACTGGCGCTCCTGTTTCGCCAGCATCCCGACCTCATCATCGGCGCGCGGCTCGGTGCGCCCTTGACTGTTGGCTATGGCGAGGGCGAGAATTATCTGGGCTCCGACGCGCTGGCGCTCGCCCCGCTGACGCAGAGGATCGCCTATCTCGAAGAAGGCGATTGGGTCGTGGTTGGGCGCGACAGTGTCGAGATATTCGACCGTGAGAATAATCCCGTCACCCGGCCGATCGTCATATCGGGCGCGTCAGGCGCGTTGATCGACAAGGGCAATCACCGCCACTTCATGCAGAAGGAAAT
>JANLQV010000049.1:0-2136 GCA_031368025.1 Sphingomonadales bacterium
GATTATATTAGAGGATATATATACTTATCACAATCATTGTCTAACAACATGTTCAGCACCCTAAAACGTATGCCTTGAGTTCCGGATGCTGAATAAAATCTGGACCCTAAGAACTTGATGCCGAAGATCAGGACAACAACAACGAACCTATCGAGCATGAGCGCCTCTTCACCGATGCGGCAATGAGCATCGCATCGTCGCCAAGCGTGACCAGTTCCTGAACGATGCGCGCTTTGTCTCGCTCGGCGCGATCAAGCCGCGTCAATGCAGCCACCATCGCAGCGTCTGCCACGCGCGCCTCGGCCTGTTCGCGCGCTTGCGCGGCCAGTGCTTGTGCCAGTTCAACTTCCGCATCGCGGACGATCTCTTCTGCGGCGGTGACCTTGCCGGTATACGCCGGGCGTTGTGCCTCAGCTTCGGATAGCTGGAGCTCAAGCGCTTTGGCTTCGTCAGCCAGGTGGTTGAGCGCGGTCGCCGCGTCCCGGGCGAGTTGCCCTTCGCGTTCACGGTCGCTGGCCAGGCGATCTGCCTGGGCCGCCAGTTCCGCTATTCTCCGGTCGAGCGCGGAATGCTCCGCGACCAGCGTCGCCAGACGGTGGGCGGCTTCGCTTGCTGCATCTCGGGCAGAAAGTGCCGTATTCCGCAAAGCGGCGAGCTTGGTGACGGCCTGGGATTGCCATGCCGCCGCCGCACGTTGGGCTTCTGAAGCGGTTGCTACTGCCTCCTCGGCTCGGCTCGCCTCTTCTCGTGCCTGTTCTGCAGCCGACGCCGCATCGCGCCAGCGCGCATAGATCAAGCGGCCTTCAGCCACGCGAATCTCTTCGGATAATTTGCGATACCGCTCGGCAGCGCGCGCTTGCCGCTTGAGCGCGGTCGCCCGTACTTCCATGTCTGACAGGACCTCGTCGAGGCGCGTCAGGTTGGTTTCGGTCGCGCGAAGCTTCTGTTCGGCATCCTTTCGACGGACATGAAGCCCCGAAATCCCGGCTGCTTCTTCAAGCATCGCCCGGCGTTCGGCGGGTTTGGCCGAAATGATCGACCCAATCCGCCCCTGGCTGACGAGCGCTGGCGAATGCGCCCCGGTCGCGGCATCGGCAAAGATCAAAGCGACGTCCTTGGCGCGGACATCGTGGCCGTTGATCCGGTACGCAGAACCTGCTCCCCGCTCTATCCGGCGGACGACTTCGACATCGCGCCCGAATTCGCCGACATCATTTGCGGCTCCGCTTTCGGCGAGGATCGAGACTTCGGCAAAATCGCGCGACGGGCGTTGGGTCGTGCCGGCGAAGATGACATCGTCCATTGCGCCGCCACGCAACGACTTGGCGCTTCCTTCGCCCATCACCCAGCGGATCGCCTCAAGCAGGTTTGATTTTCCGCAACCGTTCGGCCCGACAATCCCTGTCAGCCCGCGTTCGATTCGCAATTCAGCTGAATCGACAAAGCTCTTGAAACCAGAGAGTTTGAGCCGCTTGATCTGCAAGGGCGCTAGGCTCCCGCTTTTTTGAGTTGCGGTTCAAGATCAGCCCAGGTCGTGACATCGGTCACGATCTTGCCGTTGATGATGAAGGTTGGCGTGCCAGAAATCTTATATTCGTCGGTTGCCACCTTGGCGATCTTCGCGAGCACCTTGACGCCTTCCGGATCGGCCAGGCATGCTCTGGCTTTGTCAGCCGGAATACCGCGCTGTTGAACGAATTCCACCAGTCCCAACTTGTCGGCCATCGAGGCTGCGACCTGATTGGGCGTCATGCTCGCCCATGATTGCTGGTCCGCTTGGGTAATGGTCGAAGACTTTGCCAGCCAGTCATTCTGGGTTGCGAACATCTGCTCGGCGATTGCAAAGAATGGCCCTGCTCCGTTGCAGCGCGCAAGCAGGGAGGCCGCCACATCCTGCGGATGGATCAGAAACGTGCGCAATTCATATGACACTGTGCCCTTAGCTACGAGCGCTTTCAGCCCTTGGGACGAATCAGCCGAAAACTTCGCGCAATGCGGGCAAGTGAGCGACGCGAATTCGAGCAGCTTGAGCGGAGCCGAGGGATTTCCCATCAACATGCCACCATCCGGTGTCAGGCTGGTCGTTTCCGTCCAGCTTGTGCCGACGGGCGCGGTGACTGGCGCTTGCGCCGCTTT
>JANLQV010000083.1:0-7594 GCA_031368025.1 Sphingomonadales bacterium
CTATGAGCGGCTGGTCCGCGATCAGGGCTATCATTGCCGCATCTACGCGCCGGTGGGCGGGCATCGCGATTTGCTCGCCTATCTCGTACGGCGGCTGCTGGAAAATGGCGCAAGTTCGGGCTTCGTCCGCCAACTGGCCGATGAAAATCTCGATGACGAGATGCTGCTTGCCGATCCGGTGGTGAAGGTCGAAACCGTTGGCGGAACCCGGCATCCAAGCATCCCGCTGCCCAAAAATCTTTTCGGCGAACGGCGGAACAGCGAGGGGATCGACCTTCAGGATCGAGCCATTCTTGCTGAGACAGTTCAATCCCTTCGCGGCTTTGCGCCTTTGCGTCAGACAGAAAAAGTTGGACTCACGCAAAGGCGCGAAGGCGCGGAGGAAGCTGTTGATAGAGCGGCCACAGCCTTCCCAAACTGGTCGCAAATTCCGTTGGATCATCGCGCAGACGCGCTGGAGCGTCTTTCCGATCTGCTTGAGATCAACCGGATCGAACTCATGGCGATCCTTGTCGATGAGGCGAGGAAGACGATCCCCGATGCGCTTGGCGAAGTGCGGGAGGCGGTCGATTTCTGTCGTTATTATGCAGCGCAAGCCCGCGATGGCCTCGCTCCGGTCGAACTCCCCGGCCCGACGGGAGAGCGCAATGTGCTACGTTATGAAGGGCGCGGCGTCTGGGCCTGTATCGCGCCGTGGAACTTTCCGCTGGCAATCTTTCTCGGGCAAGTGGTCGCAGCCCTGGTTGCGGGCAACACGGTCATCGCCAAGCCTGCGCCGCAAACGCCAGAGATCGCCGCGCGCGCCGTTGCGCTTGCGCATGAGGCGGGCATTCCGGCCGATGCCCTGATCCTGCTGCCCGGTGGGCCGGAGGTGGGCGCGGCGCTGATCGCCGATCCACGCATTACGGGCGTCGCCTTCACCGGTTCAACCGCGACCGCGAAGAAAATCGCCCGCGCGCTGCTTGAAGACGATGCCCGCCCGATCATCCCGCTGATCGCCGAGACGGGCGGGATCAACGCGATGATCGTCGATTCGACCGCGCTTGCCGAACAGGTCGTGCTCGATGTCGTGACCTCCGCCTTTCGTTCGGCGGGGCAACGTTGCTCGGCGCTGCGGCTGCTATTGTTGCAGGACGATATTGCCGAACCCACGCTCAAAATGCTGGCAGGCGCAATGGATGCGCTGGTGGTGGGCGATCCCGCCGATCCGGTGACCGATGTCGGCCCGGTGATCGACGAGGCCGCCTATGCCCGTCTGATGACCTATCGCGAGAGCCGCAAGGCTGACTGGATTCACACCATTGCCGCGCCGCTGGACGGCCATTTCGTGCCGCCAACCGCGATCCGCCTCACAGCGCTTGCCGAACTGACGCAGGAATGGTTCGGGCCGCTGCTTCACGTCGCGACCTGGAAATCGGGCACGCTGGAGGCGACAATCGCTGCGATCAACGCCAAAGGCTTCGGCCTGACAATGGGCCTGCACAGCCGGATCGCGCGCAATGCAGAGACGGTTGAGGCGCTGGCACGGGTCGGCAATCTTTATGTGAACCGGTCGATGATCGGAGCGATTGTCGGCAGCCAGCCGTTCGGTGGTGAGGGACTGTCCGGCAGCGGGCCGAAAGCAGGCGGCCCCAACTATCTCCACCGCTTCTGCACCGAACGGGTGACCTCAACTGACACGACCAGCGCGGGCGGCAATGCCAGCCTGCTCTCACTCGATGAGGTGGACGTCTAGGCCCTGTCCGATTCCGGCGAATAAAAGGCCATACCTGCTTCTTTCAAACAGCGGATTGTTGCCAGCATCACGTCGTGCCGCGCCTGGTTGCGGGCATCGACGGCGCCGCGCGTGACATGGAACATCAATTCAAGCGTGATGGCATTCGCGGAAAAATCGGTCAGTACGGCATGATCGAAGCGGCAATCCTTTACGGCCTCGACCACCGTTTTCAGTTGCATGGGGAGCTGAGCCAGTCGTTCGGGATCATTGTCATACCGCAGTGGCAGGGTCAGCACGACGCGGCGCTCAGCAATGCCATTCAGGTTGCGTATCTGCATCTCGAGCAGCTTGTTGTTCGACATGATGATCTGTTCGCCATCAAGCGAGCGGACCCGCGTGGTCTTCAACCCGATTGCCTCGACCTTGCCAGTCGCATCGCCGAATTTGATCGTTTCGCCGACGCGGAACGGCCCGTCGAACAGGATCGCAAGGGCCGCAAACAGATCGCGGAAGATGCCTTGCGCGGCAAGACCAATGGCGATGCCGCCGATGCCAAGGCCCGCGACCAGCCCGACGACATTGACCCCAAGATTGCCAAGGATCAGCAGGAACGCGAGGACGAACAGCACGACGTTGACGAACAGCCGGACCAGCCCGATCGCATTGGCCAGCCCTTCATGCGTGTCGCGATCGGCCGCGCGTACCTCGATCGTCCCGAGAATCAGTTCGCGCAGGAACAACGCGCCCTGGAACGTCGCGGTGATGACGAAAACAAAGGCTATGGTGTTGGCGAGATCGGTCGGCGCATGGGCATAGGTCGCGACCAGTTGTGCGGCCAGCGGCACCATGAACCAGAGCTTCATTGAGGCCAACGCCCGCCCGATAACTCCGCGCCACGGATTGGGCTCCCGGCTCAGGCGCTTGCCCAGCATCCGCAATCCGTAGAGCGCGACGACGATGGCGATTCCGATGATCGCCGCAACCGCGATGAGTTTTGTGTGCTGCTGGATCCACAACATCGAATCATTCCACAGCAGGGCGATGTCGATATCGGTCGGGGGCTGTCTGTTCATGGGCGCTGGCTAACCTCGGCGACGTCCGAAGTCTATGCCGGGACGGTTTTCATGTTCCCAAGCGGTCGCCAGCCCGCCTCGGTCGCGCGGCGGCGGGCATAGGTGTCGAGCCCGATCTGCATCCCCACCAACATGTAGACAAAGGGTTGATATGCGATGCCGACGAACACGGCACCCACCAGATAGACGATGTGCGCCTGCTGGAGGGCGCTTGCCAGCGCACCGATCCACTGGTCGTTATTGGCGTCGCGCGTTCGGTAGCGGCGATAGAGTAATTCCATCCGCACCACCCCTAGCCCGTGGATCAGGAGCCAGAGGATCAGGCCCGGAAAACCTTGTTCCCCCAGCATTTCGAAATAGGAACTGTGATAGGCGCGCGCCGCATCGGTGGTCACCACCGTCTCGACGTTTTGCATCCCGCCGCCTTCACTCGTTTCCTGCAATTCCATCCGTAGCTTGTTCTGGCGATAGGCATCGAAGCCGCCGCCGAATGGATGATCCTTCGCATAGTCCCAGGTCCACGCCCAGACCGCGAGACGGGTTGAGGCCGACTGGTCGGCCTTATAGGATTTGATCGTATCCATCCGGTCGGTAAAGCTCGACGGGAGCAGCGGAACCGCGATCAGCGCCACCGCCGCCAGCGAACCGAGATAGAGCATCCGCCGCTTGGTGAAACGCAGCGCCAGCACGAGCAGAACGCCGATACAGATCAGGCCGGTGCGCGCTTCCGTCCCCACCGGGATCAACGCGCAGGCGAAGATCAGGGCGAAGGCGAACAGGTTCACCCGCCAGTCGGGTGGAAAGATCGTGCCATGCTTCCTCAAATAGAGGATCAGCGGGATGATCGCGACGGCAACCGTCGAGATGATGCTCGATTCATAGAGTCCGGTATTGTTGGTCACCATCAGGTTCAGCGCGCCATAGCCGCCGCCCGAAACAATCGTTTTGATTCCGCCTACGATGATGATGGTGGCTGCCGAAAGGATCATGAACAGGCTGAGAGATTCAAAACGCAGCCGCGTCCGCAAGGTCAGCGGCAGGAAGATCGCAAAGGCCAAAGCCTTCCACACCCACGTCCACTTGTTGAGCGCCTCAATCGGAAAATCGGCCTGCGTCGTCGTGACTCCGCAATAGATGAGGAGGAGCAAAAGCAGCGCCTGCCGGGGCGCGAAACGACTGTCTTTCTTGTCGTCAACGAGCGCCCACGCACCCACAGCCAGCGCCACGAAGATCAGCGAAATCGGCACCGAATTGAGCAAGTAGTAGCTCAGCCTTTGTGGCGAGACATTGTCGATATAGACATAGCCGAGCACGAACAGGAACGGACGCCGCAAGCCGGTTGCGATCAGTGCGAGAAGGAAAACGACAAGCGCAAGATCATGCATTGCGTGATGGGCCTTTCCCCCAGCCTTGCGGTTCCGGATCGGGCTTTGGCGGCTTTTCCCCGTCAAGATCGGGACGCTTCAGGAGCCGCCAAGCGACAAGCAGCATCAGGCCATGCGTCAGCGCGAGCGAAAAATTGTCGATCATGACGCGATCCCCTAAACCCCTTCCGGTTGACGCGGCGTTAAGGTTAAAGGTGCCATTAGCGCCGCAGTCATCGCCGTAACAGGGGTCAAAACGGTTTGCGTATCCTCCATATCCTCGATCACAGCCTGCCGCTGCACAGCGGATACACGTTTCGTACCCGTGCGATCATGAAAGCGCAGGTCGAGCTTGGTTGGGACGTGGCGGGCGTGACAGGCGCGCGGCACTATGCCGAAGGCCCACCCGTCGAGACCGTAGATGGCCTGACCTTCTACCGGGCGGACAAACACAAGCCTGCCATGAGCCCGCTTGGCGAATGGCGCGAGATCAGCGCGCTGGAGCGCCGTGTGGACTCACTTGCGGAGGCATGGAAACCAGACCTTCTCCATGCCCATTCTCCCGTGCTCACGGCATTGGCTGGCTTGCGGGTCGCGCGCCGCCGCAAGCTGCCCTTCCTGTATGAGATTCGTGCCTTTTGGGAGGATGCCGCCGTGGGCAATGGCACCGCGCGCGAAGGATCTCTCCGCAATCGCGTCATCAATCTCATTGAAACAAAAGCCGCGTTCGATGCCGACGCGGTTGCGGTCATTTGTGAAGGCCTGAAGTCAGACCTTGTCGCAAGGGGCATTGCGTCAGACAAGATCCTCGTCTCCCCCAATGGCGTCGATCTCGGCCTGTTCGGCGATCCGCCGCCGCGTCAGGTGGCGCTGGCCGAAACGCTGGGGCTGGGCGATGCGCCAGTGATCGGGTTCATTGGCAGTTTCTATGATTATGAAGGCATTGATGATCTGATTGCGGCGATGCCTGCATTGGTTGCGGCCCAACCTGATCTGAGGTTGCTGCTGGTTGGCGGCGGGCCGATGGAAAAAACGCTCCGGCAGCAAGCCGAAACGTCGCGCGCCGCACAGAGAATCCATTTCGTGGGCCGCGTGCCGCACGAGGATGTCGAACGCTATTACAGTCTGATCGATGTACTGGTTTACCCCCGCAAGAAGATGCGGCTGACTGATCTTGTGACTCCGTTGAAGCCGCTGGAAGCAATGGCGCAAAGGCGGCTGGTCGCGGCGTCCGACGTCGGTGGGCATCGTGAGCTGATCGAGGACGGGGTGACGGGCACGCTGTTCCCGCCGGATGATCCTGTCGCATTGGCAGAATCGGTTGTCGGGCTGTTTGCGATTCGGGATCGATGGGATGAACGCCGGAACATCGCCCGCGCCTATGTTGAGCGCGATCGTAACTGGTCGTCAAATATTTCACGTTATGGACCTGTTTATCATAAATTGACCGGGAAGCCGGTGTGAAGGACTTTTGATGCCCAAGGGGTTTAGATCGCTCGCCCGTTCGCTGGATACCGTGCCGTTTGTTCCGGTTGTCGCTGTGCTGTTCGGGCTGGTGGCCGGCATCCTCATCGTGGCAACTCCTGGCTGGATGCTGGAGCGTGGTGTGGTGGCATCCGGGCTTCCGGACTTCATTGCCGCTGCTGCGCCACCGCTGGGGACCAAGGCACGGATCATGGCCGCCATTTTGGCCGCACTCGGCACGGCCGGTCTGTTGTTTCTGGTGCTCATGCCTTTGGGCAAACTGTTCAAACCGAACGGGACTGTCGGCAAGGGCAGCCGCATCGAAAATGACAGCCACCCTATCGAACATCCGCCCCATCCTGATGCCCCGGCCCGGCGCCCGCTCTTTGCCGAATCCGATCTTGGCGCGCCCTTCATGTCCGACGAAGCCATTGCTCATGCCCGCGATGAACTGGTGCTTGAAACGCCCGTTGCTGACGATCCTGAATCTGTGGAAGAATGCGCCGCCGAAGCCGCGCAGGATGCGGGCGAACAGCTGGATGAACCTGATCTGCAAGCGGCAGCCCAACGCCTCACTCCGCCTGTCGTCATCGGCGAACAGGGATCCGTTGCCAGTCTGGTTGACCGACTCGAACGCGCGCTTGAGCGTCGAGAGCGCCGCTCGGGCAGTTCTGCGCCAATCCTCCCGGGAGACATGGCCGCGCTGCGCAAAGCCCTTGGCGAGTCCACGGCGCGCCATTAGCTCGCCTCTACGGTCAGCGCCTCGAATTCGATCTCGACCATATCCCGGCTTCGCGATCGGCGATCCGTCACGGCGATATCGGCAACTACATGGCCAACAAGCGAAAAATCCTCTCCGCTCACAGCGGCTGTGGCCTGATCGACAACCTCGTTGGCCCGGTCTCCCGAAATGCAGAGCGCGTAGCGGTGCCGGGCACCGTTGAACGTGACGCTTGACCAGCGCCGCTGGCTCGAAGAACGAATTTCGGCAAGCGCCGGGTGAAACAGACCGGCAATTGCCGAGCGCAGCGCGCCATGAACATCAGCAATCATTGTGCGATCTCCAGATAAGCCTCAATGCGCGCCGTCAGTCGCGCACCGATGTAGCCGAACAAAAATTGCGAACATTAATTCAAGCGCCGCCCGGCTAGCTAAAACCGGGCGGCGGCGGGCGAGACGGAACCAGCGGGGTTAATTACAGGATCAGCGTCTTGGCCCGAATGCGGCCGTAGATGGCCACCGCACTGGCGATCCCGCCCAGCACGGCACTGGCATGGGGCATAACATCGGGGGCCAGATTGATGCCCAGCACCGGAAGCAGCGATGCGGCGATCGACACGGTCGATGCCTGGATGGTCAATGATTTGAGCGCGCTCTTCGATTTCAGGAACGACATGGCAAACTCCTCGGCTGGCAGTGCTTGTGCAAGGGGCCTGCAACGGCCCGGCAATGTTGCTGATAACGGGATGCAAGGAACGCGCTGCCGTTCCGCCAGCGCAACGTGCATCGGGTGCCGTCATCAGATCCAGTCCTCGACGGTGAGCGCCCAGCGCGACTTGCTCGCCTGGCGTCGCTCATAAGCCTCCAATTCAACGAGCGTGCAATAGTGAACGCTCTCGGCGGTCGGCGCGGCCGGATCCTCGACCAGCACGACAGGCTCGGTCGTTCGCCGCCGTCGCATGATCCCCCAGAGCTTCGCAAGGTCGGCATCCTCCAGATCGCCGAACACCCATTTGAATCCGGACGTCAGAACGCCGGGCACGGTCGCAAGGCCGCCGCCATCGAGCCGGGTGCGCGATCCGGTGTCGAGTGGCGGTCGGCCCGCACCATATTCGCGCGGCAGGCTGGGCTTCCAGCTCTTGCCAATGATGAGGCAGCCGATGCTGTTCAGCCCCCCCCCATTGGGCGTCACCGTGATTCGGACGAACCGCCCATTGATCATAGTCGGCGAAACGAACAATGCCGGGCTTGAGGCG
>JANLQV010000091.1:0-14437 GCA_031368025.1 Sphingomonadales bacterium
CAGAAATGGGGACGATGACGCGCGCCAAATTCCTGAGTGTCCTGTTTGTAACCTCCTGCGCGTTTCCAACGATCGTCGAGGCCCAATCGAGCGACATCATTGTCACTGGCCAGGCGCTTCCCGAAGCGAAGGGCGATGCGGCCTTTGACATTGTCACGATTGATCGGGATCGGCTCGGTGAAACCGCTTCGAACCGGGTCGAGGATGCGCTGCGCGACGTCGCCGGGCTCCAGCAGTTCCGCCGCACCGATTCGCGTTCGGCCAATGCCACGAGCCAGGGCGCGACACTGCGCGGGCTGGGCGGCAACGCCTCATCGCGCGCATTGCTGGTGCTCGATGGCGTGCCGCAAAGCGATCCGTTCGGCGGCTGGGTAACTTGGCCTGCGTTCCAGACGATCCGGTTGGGGCAAGCACGTGTTACGCGTGGTGGCGGGTCGGGTGCCTTCGGCTCCGGCGCTCTTTCCGGGACGATCGAGCTTTCGAGCATCGGCCCGGATCAAGCGCACGGACTTATGGGCGATCTCAGCTTTGGCAGCCGCGATTCGATTGACGCCAATGCGCTGGTGGGCGGACGTCTGGGTGCGGGCTTTGGTTTCATCACCGCCAGCTATGCGCGCGGTGACGGGTTCGTGCCTATTGTCGCCAGCCAACGCGGCCCGGCCGATATTGCTGCGCCCTATGAACAAGGCAGCGTCGCGGTGCGCGGGGTCGCGCCGCTTTCCGGCAATACCGAGCTTCAGGCTTCGGCGCTGGCCTTCACCGATCATCGGACGCGCGGCACGATCCTGTCAGGCAATGGCGGAACGGGGGCCGATGCCAGCTTGCGGCTTGTCCACAACGGTGCGTGGGGCTGGCAGGCGCTGGCCTATCTTCAGGCCCGCAAGTTCGAGAGCCGCTTTGTGAGCGTGAATGCGGCACGCTCGAACGTGACCCAGACCGTCGATCAGTTCAATGTGCCATCGACCGGCATCGGCGCGCGGTTTGAAGTGCGGCCACCACTTGGCGAAGGGCTGGAACTGCGTCTGGGAACCGACTTTCGGCGCACCACCGGCGAGACGCGCGAACTTTTCACCTATGTCGCTGGCCTCCCGACGCGCAAGCGCGAAGCCGGGGGCAATAGCGATACGCTGGGGGCGTTTGCTGAATTGTCGGCCAAAATGGGTGCGCTGACCCTGACTGGAGGCGGGCGCATCGACTATTGGAATATCCGTGACGGGCATCTGATCGAGCGGACCCTCGCTACCGGGGCGCTCATCCGCAATGATCGGCCCGCCGACAGGCATGGCTGGGAGCCAACCGGGCGGGTGGGCCTTGCCTATGATGCCGGCCCGGTCACGCTGCGCGCGGCGGGTTATCTGGGCTGGCGATTGCCGACCCTCAACGAGCTCTACCGCCCGTTTCGCGTTGGCGCTGACGCCACGGCGGCCAATCCTGCACTCCAGACCGAGCGGAGCCGGGGCGTGGAAGCCGGGATCGACTGGAGGCCGGTTGAAGGTGCCAGTATCCGCGCGACGATATTCTCGAACCGTCTCACCAGGGCAATCGCCAATGTCACGTTGGGTGCGGGACCGGGCAGCTTCCCCGGCGTCGGTTTTGTCGGTGCAGGGGGAGCCTATCGCCAGCGCCAGAATCTTGATGCGATCCGCAGCAATGGTCTGGAGGTCGACGCGCAGTTCCAGATCGGCGCTTGGCGGCTGGCGGCAAGCTACGCCTATGCCGATGCCAAGGTGAGCAGCAGCGGCGCAGCGCGCGGTCTCGACGGCCTGCGTCCGGCGCAAGTGCCCAAACACCTGGCCAGCGCAACGCTGGGCTGGCGGTGGATCACAGCAACGGCACGGTATGTTTCGGCGCAGTTCGAAGATGATGGGAACGTCCGGAGCCTTGGCGATGCGGTGACGCTGGATGCTGCGGCGAGCATTCCAATCAGTCACCGGCTCAGCGTCACGCTGCGTGGGGAGAATATCACCAACACCCGCGTCGAAGTCGCGATCAGCGGGGCCGGTATTGTCGAACGTGCCACACCACGCACGCTGTGGGTCGGGTTAAAACTCGGCGGCGGAGAATAGGGACTAGGCCCGCACTTCTTCGACAACTCCAACCGAATTCATCCGCAGCGCCTTGAGCACAGTATCCACAATTTGCGGCGCGTTGAGCCTGGCTTCGTCATATTGCTTCATTGGCGAATCATGTTCCTGAAAGACATCAGGAAGCCGCATCGTGCGCAGTTTCAGGCCACCGTCGATCAGGCCTTCGTCGCTTGCCAGCGTCAGGACATGGGCGCCGAGACCGCCGATACTGGCTTCCTCGACCGTCACAGCGACGTCGTGCGTTGTCAGCAACTTGCGGATCAGCTCGCTATCGAGCGGCTTGGCAAAGCGCAGATCGGCAACTGTGGTGCTCAACCCTCTGGCCTCCAGCGCGTCAGCGGCCTTGAGGGCCTCTTCAAGGCGTGTTCCAAGCGAGAGGATCGCAACCTTCTTGCCATGGCGAACGATGCGGCCCTTGCCGATCTCGAGGCGCGTTGGTGTTACCGGCAGCGCAACGCCGGTCCCATTGCCGCGCGGATAGCGCACTGCAATCGGGCCGTCATCGTGGCAGGCGCAGGTGTGAACCATATGCACCAATTCAGCCTCATCAGCAGCGGCCATCACGACGAAATTGGGCAATGTGCACAAATAGGTAAGGTCAAAGCTGCCAGCGTGCGTGCTGCCATCGGCGCCCACCAGCCCGGCACGGTCAATCGCGAAGCGCACCGGCAAGTTCTGGATCGCCACATCGTGGACCACCTGATCATAGGCGCGCTGGAGGAAGGTGGAATAGATGGTTGCGAAGGGCCGCATCCCCTGCGCGGCAAGGCCCGCCGCAAAGGTCACGGCATGCTGCTCGGCAATCCCGACATCGAACGTGCGATCGGGAAACGCCTGCTGGAATTTGTCGAGTCCCGTGCCGCCGGGCATGGCCGCAGTAATGGCGACGATCTTGGGATCGCGCGCGGCCTCGGCCATAAGGGCTTGCGCGAAAACACCGGTATAGCTTGGCGGGCCAGCGGGCGATTTCGCCTGAACGCCAGTCACTACGTCAAATTTCTGCACGCCATGATATTTATCGTCGGCAGCCTCGGCAAAGGAATACCCTTTGCCTTTTTGTGTGACGACGTGGATCAGGCATGGGCCTTCGGCCGCGTCACGGACATTTTCGAGCACTGGAATTAGATGGTCCAGATTATGCCCGTCGATCGGCCCGACATAATAGAAGCCCAGCTCCTCGAACAAAGTCCCGCCCATCGCCATGCCGCGCGCGAACTCATCGGTCTTGCGCGCAGCGATATGGAGCGCCTCGGGCAGTTTGCGCGAGAGCCGCTTGGCAAGATCGCGCAACTCGAGAAAGGGCCGGGACGAAACGATTCGTGCGAGATAGGCAGATAACCCCCCAACTGGCGGCGCGATCGACATATCATTGTCGTTGAGAATCACGATCAGCCGGTTGCCGGCCGCTGTGGCGTTGTTCATCGCTTCATAAGCCATGCCCGCGCTCATCGCACCGTCGCCGATGACCGCAATTCCGCGGCCCGACGTCCCGGACAGCTTGTTGGCCATGGCAAAGCCAAGCGCGGCCGAGATCGACGTCGAGGAATGCGCCGCGCCGAACGCATCATATTCGCTCTCGCTGCGCTTGGTGAAGCCCGAAAGCCCGCCACCGGTGCGCAGGGTCCGAATCCGGTCACGACGACCGGTCAGGATCTTGTGGGGATAGCATTGGTGCCCGACATCCCAGACGAGCCGGTCCTCAGGTGTATTGAAGACATAATGGATCGCAGTCGTCAGTTCGACAACGCCCAGCCCTGCGCCGAGATGTCCCCCCGTCACCGAAACGGCGCTGATCATTTCAGCACGCAATTCGTCGGCAAGTTGCCGGAGCTGTTCGGGCTTCAATTTGCGGAGATCGGCGGGATACTGGATTGTATCGAGCAAAGGCGTTTCAGGTCGGTCTGACATGCTGGGCCTTTTAACCACGCAATATGCTTCTGTCGAATTTGGCATTGCTGATCGAGACTCGCCACCCGCCAAGAAGCCTGATAGCCTTGTAGATGAACCGGTAAAAATGCCGGAGGAGGAGAGAATGGCATGGAGCAACTGAGCGGACAGGACGCGAGTTTCGTCTATTTTGAAACCGCTAACACGCCAATGCATATCGGTTCGGTTGCAATTTATGATCCGTCAACTGCGGCCGGAGGCAGGGTTCGCTTCAAGGAAATCCTGGCACATATCGAAAGCCGCCTCGATGGCGCGCGCAGTTTTCGCCAAAAGCTCGTCCGTGTCCCGTTTGATCTCGATCACCCCTATTGGATTGAGGACAAGGATTTCGATCTCGAATATCATGTGCGACATATTGCCCTCCCTGCTCCAGGCGATTGGCGGCAATTGTGTATCCAGGTCGCGCGGCTGCATTCGCGTGCGCTCGATCTGTCCAAGCCACTCTGGGAATTCTGGGTGGTCGAGGGGCTCGACAATATCGAAGGCCTTCCCAAGGGTTGTTTTGCCGTAGTCTCGAAAGTTCATCACGCTGCGATCGATGGCATGTCGGGCGTCGAAATGTCCGCCGCCGTCCATGATATCGAAGCCGTTGCACCGAAAAAGGCGCCGGCCAGTGATTGGAAGCCCGAAAATGCACCGCCCGTGGGCGAACTTCTCTTCCGGTCCTGGATGAATTCAATCCGCCAACCGCTGCGCTTTGCCGAAACCTTTGCCAAAACGGTGCCGGGCATTGCCCGGCTCACCCGCGAAGTCCGGGGTGGCGATGTGTCACTCAAGGGCACGCGCATGGCACCCAAGACCTTGTTCAATGGAACGGTTGGTGCGCACCGGGTTTGGGATGGTGTACCCTTCTCGCTGGCGGATGTGCGTGCCATCAAGGACAGCATGCCGGGCGCGACAGTCAATGATGCCGTCCTCACCATTATTGGCGGTGGCTTGCGCCACTATCTCAAAGCACATGACGGCCTGCCCAAAGAGAGCATGTCTGCGATGGCGCCGATATCGGTTCGCGCCGAAGGGGAAAAAGCCGCACTTGGCAATCTCGTTTCGGCTATGGTTGTCAATCTTGGCACCCATATTGCCGATCCTGTTGAGCGGCTCGCCTATATTCATGGCGAGGCCAAGAATTCCAAGGCAATGACCAATGCGGTCGGCGCTCGCACATTGACCGATTACAGCCAGCTGATCCCATCCGGTCTCGCAGGATTGGGAGCACGTCTTTATACACGCCTTGGCGTTGCCAATGCCCACGCACCGATCTTCAACTGCGTCGCGACCAATGTTCCGGGAAGTCGTATCCCGCTCTATTTTGCGGGCGCGAAGATGTTGAAGATGATGGGCATGGGCCCAGTCTTTGATGGTATGGGACTGATCAATACGATTTACAGCTATGGAGACGATATCGCGATCAGCTTCACCAGTGACCGCAGCATGATGCCTGATCCGGCGAACTATGCCGCTGCGCTGCGTCTGTCATTCGACGAGTTGCGTGCGGCGACAAAGGAAGGAGCCGTGGCTCCACCTGCGAAAAAGAAGGCTGTATCCGCGAAAAAAACCCCGGCAAAGCCTGTCAGGGGCGTTAAAGCGGCTGTGACACCAAGAAAGGCAAAGCCAGCGCCTGCACGACGCGATAAGGAAGCCACATCAACAAGACGCAAGAAGGAGAAAGCGTGATGGCCAAGAAACCCGCCGCCAAGCCCAAGAAAGCCAAAACAACCGCTGAAAAGGTTGCCGAACCGATCCAGAAGGCTGGCAAAGCGATCCGCGAAAGCGCAGCGCATGCCATGGCCAATACAGCGGCGATCAATTCGAAAGTCATCGATCATGCCGAGACCAATGCGAAGGAGGCTTTTGCCGCGCTCCGCAAGGTTGCTAGCGCGAAATCAGTCCAGGACGTGATCAAGGCGCAAGGTACGTTTGTGAAAGAGCAAAGCGCCCGTTCGACGGCGCATGTTCGCGAAGTCGGGGAGCTTATTGCAAGCTTCGGCCGTCAGGCGCTGGAAACCATGCGGGGAAAATAGGTCAAGCCCGCTTCCAGCGCAGCAACCGCCAGACATAGCCAGCGGCGATTACGACGAGAATCGCGATCGACAACGGCCCGACAACAGTTTCGACGGTTGCGTATCGGCGCCCCAGCGCCCAGCCGGAAAGTGCGAGCAGCGCTGTCCATGCTGATGTTCCGATCGTCGACCAGATGACGAAGGTCGAAAGCCGCATGTGGAGCAACCCGGCCGGGATCGAGATCAGTGAGCGCAGTGTCGGGAGCATCCGTCCGAAAAAGACGATGGCCCAGCCGTTCCGGCCGAACAGTTTTTCCGCCTTCTGGATTTCGACCCAATCGAAGGTCAGCCAGCGGCCGTATTTCTCGATGAAGGGGCGGAAGCGGTCTATCCCCACGACGCGCGCCACCAGATACCAGAAATAATTGCCCAGCATTGCGCCCACCGTCCCGCTGGCGATCACGCCGAATATGTTCATTGTTCCACGCGCCGCAGCAAGCCCTGCAACAGGCATGATCACTTCGGACGGGATTGGAGGAAAGACGGTTTCCAGGAACATCAGGAAGCCGACACCGAGATAGCCCGTCTGATCGATGAGGTGAATGATCCACTCACTCATCTGGAGGCTAGCCTGGCTTCGACGGCGTCCCAGATCATCCCGGGTGTATCGGTGCCGTTGAACGCGTCAATCGCGACGATACCCGTGGGCGAGGTCACATTGATCTCGGTTAGCCATTTCCCCCCGATCACGTCGATCCCCACGAAAACAAGCCCGCGCGCCTTGAGTTCTGGGCCCAGCGCGTCACAGATCGCCTGCTCACTGGGGGTCAACAGGGTCGCTTCTGCATGGCCGCCCGCCGCAAGGTTGGAGCGGATTTCACCCTTTCCGGGAATACGGTTGATCGCCCCGGCTACCGCGCCGTCAACCAGCACGATCCGCTTGTCTCCGCCTGAAACTTCCCGCAAAAATGCTTGCGCCATGAAGGGTTCGCGCCAGACTTGCCCGAACAGTTCGGCCAATGCGGCGAGGTTCTTTCCGTCGGCGCCGATATGGATGACAGCCGATCCGGCATTGCCGTGAAGCGGCTTGATGACGATTTCGCCATGCTGTTGCTGAAAGGCGCTCACTTCCTCGAACGACCGCGTAACCAGGGTCGGCGGCATGAACTGTGCATAATCCAGAACGAAGACTTTTTCAGGCGCGTTGCGGACGCTGACCGGATCATTGACCACAAGCGTGTGGCGCTGGACGCGTTCAAGCAAATGGGTGGCTGTAATGTAACCCAGGTCGAACGGCGGGTCCTGACGCATCAGCACGACATCGACACCAGTCCCCAGATCAAGCGGAACCGGATCGCCCAGCCGGAAATGGTCGCCCTTGATCCGTTGCACCATTTCGACCGGGTGCGCCTTTGCCCAGACGCGGCCATCGGCATAATTCAGAGCATCCGCGGCGTATTGGAAGCTCTGATATCCGCGCTGCTGGGCAGAAAGCATCAAGGCAAAAGTTGAATCGCCGGCAATGTTGAGGCCTGCCAACGGATCCATCTGGAAAGCAATTTTCAGCGTCATGAGCCGCGCTCTAGGGCGCTCTGGACGGATTGTCATCCCGGCCCATCCTGAATTCCAGCCCTTTACGCGATTTTTACCATGTTCGCCTATTCCTTCAGGATTGTTAGCGGGAACCAGAAACAAAAAAGATGGCACGCGTGATCGCATTGCTGGGCGCCGCTTGGGCAGATCTTGCAGGATCACGCCCCGACACGTCCGAAAAATTGCGTGACCAGCTTTCCATTATCCAATTCGACCGGCTCCGCGAGCGGGTTCCCATCCTTTATCTCGTTCTGGCCATGATCGCGGTGGGGGCCGGACTCGCCTCGCAGGGGGATTTTCCCCGCTTCCTCAAATTTGCCCCGCCGGGCATCATTCTTGGGGCAAGTATTCTGCGTTACATCATCTGGGTGCGCCGCCGCACTCTTGTGGTCGATGGAGAGCGCGCACGGAGTTACTTGCGCCGTGTCATCGTGTTGACCGGAGTGTTGATGGGCATAGGCAGCCTTTGGGCTGTGACAGGGTTTGTCGAAACTGCGGAATCGAGCCGTGCTTTGGCGGTGATGTTCATTTTTCTGTCCGCATTCGCTTGCGCAAACTGTCTCGCCAGCGTGCCGCGTGCCGCGATTCTCTCGCTTGTCGTTGGTCTTGGTCCAATGTCGCTTGCGATGGTCGCTTCGGGCGATCTGCGAATGGTTGCACTTGCGGTCAGCGTTGTTGCGGTCTCGCTGCTTCAGATACGTCTGATCTCAAGCCAGTTTGAGGAAATGGCGCGCAATCTTGCCCTGCAGGCCGAACTGGAACTGCAGGCCAATACCGACGCGCTCACCAGCCTTCTCAATCGCCGCGCTTTTGGCCGGATCCTTGATGATCGCATTGCACAGTGCGGGGCCGAAGATGTGTTTGTCCTCGCCATGCTTGATCTGGATGGTTTCAAACCGATCAATGACCAGTACGGGCATGCGGCCGGGGATAGCTTGCTCATCATGCTGGCGAGCCGCCTCCGCGCGATCTGCGACCCGGCAGATCCTGTCGCCCGGATTGGTGGAGACGAATTCGCGATCATCATCGGCAATCCAAAGGACTGTGCAGACATCAAGCGGCGGATCGCCGCGATCACAAAAGCGCTTGCAGAGCCCTATCATGTCCACGGCCAAAAGGTTTACGTGACCGCAAGCATCGGCACCGCCCGCTTTCCCGAGGGCGCAAATACGGCGGCTGGATTGCTCGATGCCGCCGATGCGGCGCTCTATGGCATCAAATTGCGTGAAAAACCGGTCGGTGCAAAATCTGACAGTCGCGCGTCGCGCCACACAGCGGCAAGGGCGGCCTGACTGCACACCTAACCATGCCAGACATTCGCCAGATGGCGTGGCCAGGCCCGCGGCGCGATCAGGATGATATCAATCCGGATATCGTCTCCTGGCCGCGCGTAGCGATGGGAGACGGCGTTCACGGCGGCCGCCACCCGGCGAAGCCGATATTCGTCAATCGCCAGATCAAGGGCGGCAGCGGTTGCGCGGGCCTTCACCTCGATGAACGCGGTGGTCCGGCCGCGCCGCGCGATCAGGTCGATTTCACCCACCCGCAGCTTGACGCGTTGATCGAGTATCCGCCACCCGTGAAGGCGCAGCCACCACGCCGCCCGCCGTTCGCCCCAACGGCCAAAGCGCTCAGCCGCTTGCCGTGTCATTTTCCAAGCAACGCCATCGCTCTGGCGTAAAGCGCGTGTCGATCCGCCCTCAATGCCTTTGAGACTTCTCCCACAGCCCTGGCGGGCGAAAGGCGCGTGAGGGCTTCGCGCAGCGCAGCGTCGATCACCGTGTCATCGGCAACAATATCATTCTCGATCGGCGGGCCCACGACGATCACAATCTCACCCTTTGGCGGGGCTTGGGCGTAGCGCGCGGCAAGCATGGACAGCGTTCCGGTCACGCATTCTTCGAACATCTTGCTGATTTCGCGCGTGACGGCGGCTTCCCGATCGCCAAGTCCTTTTGTCAATGCCGCCAATGCCGCGCCGAGGCGCGGGCCGGATTCGTAGAACAGCAAGGTGGCGCGCACGCTCGCAATTTCGGCAATGGTATCAGCGCGGGCTTTTTCTTTCGAAGGCAGGAATCCGACGAACAGGAAACGGTCGGTTGGCAGGCCTGCGAGCGTGAGTGCGGCAATCGCCGCGCACGGGCCGGGAATAGTGGTGACCATGTGGCCGGCAGCGCGGGCGTCACGCACCAGCTTGAAACCGGGGTCCGAGATCAATGGCGTCCCTGCATCGGAGACCAGCGCAACGGCTTCGGTGCCCATGCGCGCGACGAGCGCAGGCCGAACACCTTCGGCATTGTGATCGTGATACGGCGTCATCGGTCGCTTGATGCCCAGATGATTGAGCAGCTTGCCTGTGACCCGGCTATCTTCGACGGCAATCACATCCGCTGCCTTCAAGATATCGGCCGCGCGGGGCGAAAGATCGGAAAGATTGCCGATTGGTGTGGCAACGATATAGAGTCCGGGTTTCAGCGTTACAGTCATCAGGATTCGGGATATGGCAGAGGCACGGGCCCAAGGGCAACACATGGGACAAGCAATGGGCGTGGGGCGGTGGCTGCTGCTCGGGATCAGCGCATTGCTTGCAGCGTGTCAGGTGGTGCCGAAGCATCCGCCCAAGCCCATTGAAAAGCCGCCTGAGGAAGGCCCGATCACGGGGCAATTGCCGACAGACGCCACACGTCATCGTATCGCGTTGCTCGTCCCGTTGACCGGCGCCAATGCGGGCGTCGGCGAATCAATCGCCAATGCCGCCAATATGGCCGTGCTCGATACGGGCGGACAGAATATCCGCGTCACAACCTATGACACCGCGACCGGGGCTGCGGCGGCTGCGCAAAAAGCGATTGCTGATGGGAACAAGTTGATCCTCGGGCCGTTGCTTGCTGAAGATGTCAAAGCGGTTGCGCCGATCGGACGCGCCGCAAAGGTGCCGTTGATCAGCTTTTCGAACGACACGTCAGTCGCGGGCAATGGCACCTATATCATGGGCTTCGTGCCGACCCAGTCGGTCGATCGGGTTGTCCGCTATGCGCGATCGCGCGGGCTTGTGACCTTTGTCGGGCTGGTGCCCAACGGCACCTATGGCCAGCGTGTTTCGCAAGCGATGATCAAGGCGGTTGAGGCGAGCGGCGGCAAGCTGATCGCGCTGCAGAATTTCGACCGCTCGGCCGGGTCGATCACAGCGGCCGTGACCAAGCTGGCGCTGAATGGTCAATATGATTCTATCCTGATTGCGGATTCGGGCCGGATCGCACTTCAGATTGTGCCTGCCATCCGGAGAGGCGGCGGTGCGACGGCGAAGGTTCTTGGTACAGAACTGTGGAATACCGAAGGCTCTCTTGCGAATAGTCCGATGATGCACGGCGCGTGGTTCGCAAGCGTTTCGGATGTCTATTACAACCAGCTCGCGATCAAATATCGTGCGCGCTATGGCAAGGGCCCCTATCGGCTTGCCAGTCTTGGCTATGATGCGGTGCTGCTTGCCAACAAGATCGCTGCTGGCTGGAGGGTCGGATCGGCCTTCCCCGTTGCGCAGCTTGGCGATGATGGCGGCTTTTCCGGGATCGACGGGGCGTTCCGTTTTGGCAATGACGGGATCGCCGATCGCATGCTCGAAGTGCAGCAGATCAATGCCACGGGCTTTGCCGTAATCGCACCGGCGGCGCGCAGCTTTTCCAAATAGCGCTAGAGCAAAATGCGTTCGCGCGGCGTCATCACTCTGAAACAAGTTCAGGGTGACGACGCAACGGCGATCGATTCCGCGCCTAGAATTTGCCGCGCACCGTAATGCCATAGGTGCGCGGTTCGCCTTGAAACGCGATGTAGAGCTGGTTGGCGGTGGCCGCGAGGCCAGTGGTGGATGAAGCCGCAACCGCACGGAATGTACCGCTGCCCTGACCAGGCGCGTCAGCGGCGACCTGCTGGTACTTCTTGTTGAACAGGTTCTGACCCCAGACTTCAAGGCTCCATTTCCTGTCAGGACCAAAGAGTCCGATCCGGCCGTTCACCAGAGCATAACCGTCCTGAACCTTTTCAATATCGAGATCCGAGCCCGTGTTCACATCGCTCTGCAATCGCGTGTCGAGATAGAAGAGCATTGAAAGGGTATCGGTAATCGGCGGTGTATAAGAAATTGCGCCAGTCACTGTATAGGCAGCACTGAAGGTGCGACGCCCGGGCAGCTGGAACAGCACCGGCGAAAGCGCGCGACCGCCCGTTCCCACCAAATCGTTGCGATAGCGGGAATTCAGATATGTGACACCGCCGTTCAGAGACAGATGTCGCGCAGGATACACGAAGAATTCCGCCTCCACACCCTTTGACACGACCCCCGGCCGCAGCCGGTTTGAGGCACAGGCGCCGGTCGCGCCGCTGCCATCGCGATCACCACCGTTGAGGTTGTCCTTGCAGCCTTGCACGTTCGTCACTTCAAACGTCAGGCCGTTGAAGGTGTTGAGCTGGTAATTGTCGAACGCCGAGTAAAAGGCCGCGACGTTCAAATCGAACTGACGCGTGTCAAGCTTGAAGCCGACTTCATAGGCCGAAACCTTTTCCGCGTCGAACTGCAGGTCGCTCGCTTCCGGCCGCCCGTTGAACGGCGTGTTTGCGGGAAGTGCAAGCAGAGCAGCACAAGCCGCATTCTGTGCGGCCGATCCAGCAGTCGCACTACATTTCCTGTCGAGCGCCGAAACATCGAGATTGTACCCGCCCGCCTTGTAGCCCTTTGAATAAGAGGCATAGAGCAGGACTTTGTCGATCGGCTTCCAGCTGAGCACCGCGGTGCCCGTCCACTGACTTTCGCCGCGCGACGTTCCTGGCTCTGTTCCAGCAAAGCCAATTCCGGTGCCATTGATCGAGCACACGGTGCCAGCGAAAGACTGGAGCGGAGAGTTCACAAGCAGCGGGCAAATCGTGTTCGTGGCATTAACGGTTGAGCGAAGATCCTTCTTCTCATGCGTGTAACGTGCGCCAAGCGTCAACGACAGTCTGTCAGGGACAATGTCGAAGATCTCGTGCGTGAAGAACGCATAGTTGCGGCTCTTCTGTTGGAAGACATTATTATACCCTGTGTTGCCGATGGCGATGTTGGGCTGGCCAAGTGCCGCCGCCAATGAGCCGAAGCCGGGCCGCGCGGGGTTGGCGATAAAGGCGCCGAGTGCAGGTATTAAGGCGCGTCGGGGATCGCCTACGGGCAAGCCGGACAGCGCCGTGATGGTCGCCTGTACCGTCGGTACGTTAATGCAGAACGGGCTGGACGTTTGCAGGGCAGTCGGAGCAAGCCCAGCGATCGTCAGGCAGTTGGCAAATTTTTCGTAGTCAGCACCATATTGGGTATTCTGCTCTGAAATCAGGGTTTCATCGGCATAATAGCCGCCGACCAGCCAATCCAGCCGGTCATTAAACAATTTACCCTGCAACCGCAGTTCCTGAGTAAAGGTTTTGAACCGGCGATCCTGATCGACGATGTGCAGAAGATCGAGCGCCTGGAAGTCGCTGTCCTGCCCGGTGATGAAGTGATAATTGCGATAGGCGGAAACCGACGTTAACTGCGTACTTCCGAGATCCCAATTGAGTTCGCCCGAAACGCCATAATCCGTGCTGTCGGCACCATAAGGAAATCCCGGCGTGGTTGCTGTGCGGCGAACGAATGGTACGCCTGAAGGTGCAAACTGATAGTTCGCGCCAAGAGCGCCGAGCAAAGGCGCAAGCGTATTTGCCGATTGCACGACATTTTCAGCCCCGGATCCGGTCGCGCTTGCTCGTGAAAGGTTGCGTATCGGATTCAGAAACAAGGCAGCGCAGCAATTCTCGCTGCGTTTCGAATAATCGCCGATCAGGCGCAGGCTGATATCCGAATTCGGCTCAAACAAGAGTTGCCCGCGCAGGAGATAGCGATCACGATCATTGACGTCCGGTTCGCCGGGCGTGACCTGCTTCACAAAGCCGTTGCGTTTCATATAGACGCCTTCAAGCTTTGCCGCCAATTTGTCGCCAGCGATCGGGCCAGTCACTCCGCCTTCCAGACGCAGATAGTTGTAGTTGCCATAGGTCGCCGCACCATAGGCACCAAAATCGAAACTCGGCTTCTTCGTGATAATATTCAGCAAACCAGCGCTGGCATTGCGACCGAACAGCGTCCCTTGTGGACCGCGAAGAACTTCAACCCGCTCCACTTCGCCGAGTTCCGAGAGACCGACGCCGGTGCGGCTGCGATAAACGCCGTCAATGAAGAGTGCGACAGAAGATTCAAGGCCGGGGTTTTCGCCGACAGTTCCAATGCCGCGAATGCGTGCAGTAAAGTTGGATTCGCTCGTTGCGCCCGAAACGATCAGCGATGGAGCAAGCTGATTCAGCGCACGAATATCAGTGACGCCCGAATTCTGCAGTGCTTGGCCGCTAATTGCCGAAACGGCAAGCGGCACATCGGACAGCTGCTGGTCCCGCCGGGTGGCCGTAACGATGATGTCACCCTGATCGGGAACCGTCTCGTCTGCCTGGGGCGTTGCCGCCTGTGGCGCAGCAGCCTGATCCTGCGCATAGGCCGGAGCGGTGAAACTGCACAGGGCAGCCGAAATCATCAACGTGGTTTTGCGCATCTTACTCTCCCATGGCCTGACGCCAATTTCCTGTTGTCCGGAAATTCGCACTATCAATAATGGGAGGAATTGGTGCTTGCTAGTCAGTGCGCCTGTTTTGATGCACAATTGGCGCCGGACTGATGCATTTGTGTCACAGATTTGCATCGTGATATCAGTAAATTGCACTATCAACCTGCATCACATGCCAATTCGATCGCCGCGCGGG